>CALCUV010000340.1 GCA_937906765.1 uncultured Prevotella sp. | reverse complement strand
TTGACCCACGCGACACTTACGAATGTGCTTGCAAGTGGGAAGAAAAGGCTAAGGACCTTGCTGCTCGCTTCCAGAAGAACTTCGTGAAGTACACAGCAGGTAGCGCAGCTGGTCAGGCTCTCGTAGCTGCTGGTCCCCAGCTCTAATCTGAGCTTCGCTTAGAAGTAATATAAATGAAGCCGACGCTCATGCGTCGGCTTTTTTTGTGCTCTTATATAAATGAGTTTGTCAAGTTAGTTTGCATGACTCTTTACGAGGAGCGTGGGGGAGTTGGTTTATAGGCGCACCTTTTCTTGCAATCAGCACGAATGTTCTCACGAACCGTGTATCTTCACTCTCACCCACCGCCGTTTTTCTTGCAAACGTCACGACTATTTTAGTAGTCATTCCTATTTCTTACTTTCTGCGCCTTAAGTCACTCATTGGGCGCGCTAACTAACGATTCGTTTTGACTAAAATAGGTTTTGTTTTTAGCGGGATAATTCCTGGGGCGTTTGGGTTTCTGAGAGGGGTAAAAAAGAAAGTGGAGGCAACCTTGATGATTGAGGTTGCCTCCACTTTTAGGGTTTGATGTATAACAGAGGGGCGGAGGAGCGGTAGAGAAAGGGGAATTCTCACTGCACTTCGTTGGACGTTTAGGGTAGAAATTCAAGGAGCATCTTGAGGGACTCTTCGTCGCGCCAGCTCCACCATTGGTCGCGCATGAGTTTCTTGAAGTCGTCCATGTGTTGCTTGCTGATTTCGCGCTCCACGTGACTTTCATTGGCTACTACGCATTTGCCTTTGATGATGAAGTAATACTTGTCTTTTACGGGGAAACCTTTTTCAAGAAAGGCTTCATTATGGAGGTCAATAAACTCATTTTGCATGCGTCCGATGCCGTCAAATTCAAGGTAACCGGCATTCTGTGTGCCGTCGTGCTCTTCTGTGTATTGCTTCATGTCAATGGTGCGCACGCGAACGAGGCAGTTGTATCCCTTTTCGGCAACAACGAGGCCCATTTGCTGACTTTCCACCTTGCGATAGGTGGCTGAGTCAAACTGAACGGCAATAACCCTATCAACAAATGCCTTTTTGATGGTGTCATTCTCAACAAAGCAAAGCGAAGCATCCTTTAAAAAGATATTTGCTTCCGCCCAAACGAATTTCCCAAAGGGTTGGATAATCTTGGCACGCTTAAATTCAGCATTAGCAAAGGGCGTGGCGCTACGTTCTTGCTTCCGCGATTGTTGCGCAAAGAGAGTGAAGGGAAGCAATAGGAGAAGAAGGAGGGGGAGAGTTTTTCTATATGTCATAGTTTGGAGTTTTATGAGGGGATGAGGAAAAGTGATGAGATGGTGATGCGTGCAATCAGTCCTATTCCGCTTCAGATGTGGCGGGGGTGACTTCTTGAGGTTTCGGTGTGTATTGTTCAAGGAAGCGCTTCAGTTGGTCTTGCACCCACAAGTATTGCGGTGTCGTTACATACCCATAGTGTCGCTTCAGAACGTCATCCACCGCGGCCACAGAGTGTTGATAGGACGCCAATTCGTTTTGCATTTGCTTGGCATGCTCGGCATACTTGTGAATGTCTCGCTCACGCTCTTTGCGGAGCAAGTCACAGACTTTTGAGGTGAGCACAGAAACCACTCCGTCCAACAAGTCGTGACCACGCATAAAGAGATAGGTCGTCTCGGGAGTAACCCCCAATTCAATGAGTTCCGCCTTCAGGGGTTTATACGTTTTCTTGGCCTCGGGGAATTGGTGTTGCAAGCGCGCAATTTTTGAATTGACGCGACGGCGCAAGTCGTTGAGTTCCTGCTCAGGATGATAGAGGTTGATGTCTCGGAGGCGCACGATGCGGTAAAAGTCTGCCATCGAAAACTGCTTGAACTTTCCCTCGCGATAACACCACAAGTTCCACACGAATAACGGATGGATGATTTCAGAGAACGTTTGCATGAAACTCTCAAAATCAAAGATGCGACGGTCATTGAGTGTGGCAGAAACGCATACGTTATGTAGCGAACTGGCGTGGCAATGGTAGTTCTCAATTGCGTAAACCAACGTATGGAATACGTAAGGCGAATTGCAAACCTCCTCCGAAGTGGGCGTGCGTCCCTGCATGAGGTAATCATAATCGGCATCCACACACGCAATCATATTAGGCCCGAGTTGATTCGCCAGTGCAATCTTCTTTCCTTTGCAAAGCGAGGTCTTAGAAGGGAGCATCACCTCGAAGTAATACTGTTCCGTCTCCAACGGTCGGAGCAGGGTGCTCCAAAATGCCACATCGTCAAAACTCTCTACGTAAGCCACAATGCTCTTTCGCGCATGCTTCCCCGCCAGGCGGTTTGCCGCTTGGACGTAATGGGAAGATATGTAACTGGAAAGGGAAGGCATGGATGGAAGAAATGAGAAAGGAGAAATGAGAAATGAGAAAGGCCATCCGGAGTGCGTTCTGCAAAGTCCTTACAACCTCAAAGCAAAGCGACCTTAAACCTTAAAACCTTACATCGTTATCTCACCCATCTCTGTTACGCAATCCGCCCAGCCGTTCATGACTACTGCGGGCGAGTGGGTGGTAAGGATGATTTGCACATTGGGGTTGAGTTGGAGCACCATATCAATCAGGCGCTTTTGCCACTCGAAATGGAGACTTGCCTCAGGTTCATCCATGAAAAGCACGTAAGGTTGGCGGTCTTGCGTTAAGGCAGTGAGCAGAATAATCAGCATTTGCTTCTCGCCACTTGAGAGTTTGTAGGGCGAGAGTTGCTCTCCGAATTGCATAAAACTCAATTCGTTGCTCGTGCGGTCAATGCGCTTTCCCGTTTCTGAGAAAAGGTCGTCCACAAGGTCGAGGAACATGGTTTTATATGCCGAAGCTTCCGTCGCCTCTTCCTTTGCGTTGGGCGCGCCACTCGTCAAGAGTTGAATCATGCGGTTACCCACATTCACTTGATAGTCTAAGTAGCGACGTTGGAGCTGATAGAGTTGCCAGTCTAACTCCGTAGAAACCGCCACGTCGGTAAGTGTGCGCAAGCGGTCACCTTGCAGGAGTTGGCGGTCGAAAGAGCGGATGATGTCATAGCGGATGTTGGTCGCGTCAGAGGGATAAAAGTCAATGCTCACCCCAAGATGTCGGCCTCCTAATATTTCTCCGCTCGTTGGGGCGGTACGCAGGTGTTGCTCCATACGATTGAGTATGGTGCTTTTCCCAGCGCCATTCCCTCCGCTCAGAACATTTACGCCCGGACGGAGTTCCCACACAATATGTTTGTGCCCGCTCCACAAACTTTTGATTTCTAAGCGGCGGATATAGTCAGCGTATTTAATCATAATCTTAGAGTTGAGTGTTGGTAATATCCTTATGGCAAAATTACCATAATTTCTGCATACCTACCACAAGGTTACGTAAAAAAAGTCGCGAATGGCGTACATATAGTAGCGTCAGTTGGGCATCTGAGTGTATAAAAGAATACAGAGTACAACCACCTGTCGGAATTTATCCGCATGGTAGTTGTACTCTGTTTTTATTTGCAAGAACTCTGTAGAGAGGCACAGCGATGGTGTCACTGTGAAGAGAACAGAAAAGGAAGTACACGTGTTCCGAATGGCAGTTGTACTCTGTTATCTGTACTCTGTACTCTAAAATATCTTATCCAATAGTAATAAGTGTAGTACCTTCCATCACGCTATCGCCAGGCGCGCAGCACACACCGGTAACCTTGCCGTCGTTTTCGGCAGTGATGTTGTTTTCCATCTTCATGGCTTCGAGCACAAGCACAACGTCGCCCTTCTTCACGGCATCGCCTTCGGCAACGAGCACTTTTGTTACTACGCCGGGGAGAGGTGCTTTTACGGGAGTGCCTTCGCCTGCTGTGCCCTTCGTTGCGGGTGCGGCGGGTTTTGCTTCTGCCTTTGCGGGAGCAGGACTTGCTGCCGCGGGAGTGGCAGTTCCCATTGTGGGAAGGTCACCTTCGGCAAGCGCAGAACCGATGATTTCTACATTGAAGGGAATTCCGTTCACTTCAACCGAAGCTACTTGACCCTTGATGGAGTTGATGGTCACTTCATAGTCAACTCCATTAACTTTATAGTTGTATTGTTTCATTGCTTCAAAAAGTTAGGGAATAATATAGGAGTTATCTGAAAAGAATTTGACAGACCCCCTCCCCGCATTCGCGGGACTCCCCCTAACTTTGGGGGAGAATTTAAGTTTGTCAGTAACCCAAAATCCTCCCCGAAGTTAGGGGAGGTGCCCGAAGGGCGGAGGGGTCTGTAGGATCGGAATAACTCTATATTACGACTAAATGTTATTTGCGCAAGTTACTCATCTGTCGAGCCGGCGAATTCCATGGAGTGCAATGTCTTTGGAGGGTAATAACGTCGGTTTCCTCATCGTGAACAACTTCTGTTTCGTATGTGAGCAACGCAAGACTAATTACTCCTGCGATAATGGGCATTTCTTCGGCGGTAGGCTCAATGGGTTTGCCGTCGGCCTCAATGGCGCGAATCGAACCGCGCTTTTCGTCGAGTGTAATGACCAATTGTTTGCCGCCCACTGTATAAGCTATTTTTTTCATAGTCAAAATGATTAAAAACGGTGGGAGAAAGGGCAGGATTAAAGAGGTTCGTTGCCGTGCTTCTTAGTAGGACGCGTTTCCATCTTAGTTTCCAACTGTGCTAAAGCGCGACAGATGCGGAAGCGAGTGTTACGTGGTTCGATAACATCGTCGATATAACCGTACTCAGCTGCCTTATAGGGGTTCGTGAAGAGGTCATTGTATTCCTTTTCCTTCTGAGCGAGGAACGCCTTGGGGTCTTCCTGTTCCTTAGCTGCCTTAGCGCTGAGAATAGCTACCGCACCGCTCGCACCCATTACGGCAATTTCTGCAGAAGGCCAAGCATAGTTGAGGTCCGCCTTGAGTTGCTTACAACCCATCACGATGTGTGAACCACCGTAGCTCTTGCGGAGCGTCACCGTTACCTTGGGCACAGTAGCTTCGCCGTAAGCGTAGAGCAACTTCGCACCGTGGAGGATTACTGCATTGTATTCCTGACCTGTACCTGGGAGGAAGCCCGGTACGTCTACCAATGTAACCAAAGGAATGTTGAAGGCGTCGCAGAAACGAACGAAGCGGGCACCCTTACGAGAAGCGTTGCAGTCCAATACACCTGCCAAGAACTT
>CALCUV010000339.1 GCA_937906765.1 uncultured Prevotella sp. | reverse complement strand
CTGTGTGCGTCCTGGGCGCTATTTTGAAGGCGTTCCCTCTCCCGTCAAGCAGCCGGAACTGACCGATATGGTTGTTTTCCGTGAAAACACGGAAGATATTTATGCAGGCATAGAGTGGGCTGCTGGTACGCCTGAAGCACAAAAGGTGTATAAGTTCCTGAACGAAGAAATGGGAGTGAGTAAAGTGCGCTTTCCTGAAACTTCTGCTTTTGGCATCAAACCCGTATCGCAAGAAGGCACAGAACGCCTTGTACGTTCGGCATGTTTATACGCTCTTGAAAACAACCTTCCTTCAGTGACTCTTGTTCATAAGGGTAACATCATGAAATTTACCGAAGGTGGTTTCAAAAAATGGGGATACGAACTTGCAGAGCGTGAATTTGGAGACGCAATTAAGAGTGGTAGACTGACTATCAATGATTGTATTGCTGATGCCTTTCTTCAAAATGCGTTGTTAAAACCTGAAACTTACAGTGTGATTGCAACACTCAATCTCAATGGGGACTATGTGAGCGATATGCTTGCAGCACAAGTTGGAGGCATAGGTATTGCTCCTGGAGCAAATATTAATTACGTCACGAAGACTGCAATTTTTGAAGCCACTCACGGCACAGCGCCTGACATTGCAGGTAAAAACATTGCTAATCCTTGTTCCATCATATTGTCTGCTGTCATGATGCTTGAGTTTATAGGTTGGAAAGAAGCGGCTGATTGCATTTACAAAGCGCTTGAGACATCATTTGAAAATGGTTATGCCACTAACGATTTGGCTCGCTTTATGATAAATGGTAAACCGTTGGGTACAAGTGAATTTGCTGAAAAACTTGTGGCATTTATTCAATCAAATTAAGTGAGTGATTAATGGAACCTTTTTCTCTCTATTCACGCAAACTTAATTTTCAATCTACAACACACTATTATTAGACTATTGACTATACATGAAGAAGAAAGAATATATTGTTTACAAACTCTCTGACGAGATGAAGAGTTGCATCAAAATTGATGCTGACTTATTTCAGAAACTTGACGTAAAGCGTGGGTTGCGTAATGAAGATGGGACAGGGGTGTTAGTGGGACTCACGAACATTGGTAATGTTGTTGGTTATGAACGTACAACCGACGGATTGAAACCCATTGACGGTCAATTATATTACAGAGGTTATGAAATCCAGGACCTTGCTCATGCTATTATGAATGAGAAGCGTTTTGGTTTTGAAGAAATTGCCTATCTCCTTCTTTCAGGAAAGTTGCCCGACCCTGAGGAACTTCAAGACTTCCGAGCATTGTTGATTAATAACATGCCCTTGGAGCAAAAGACTATCTTACACATCATTGAGTTGGAAGGCAACAACATCATGAACATCCTTTCACGCAGTGTCTTGGAATTGTATACTTTCGATACCACTCCCGATGACACTTCGCGTGACAACTTGATGCGTCAGAGTGTAGAACTCGTGTCGAAGTTCCCAACAATCATTGCTTATGCCTACAATATGTTGCGCCATAAGTCCTTGGGGCGTTCGCTTCACATTCGACATGCTCAAGCCAATTATTCTATAGCCGAAAACTTCCTTTATATGCTTAAGGGTAAAGGCTTTACCAACCTCGAAGCACGTACGCTTGACCTTTTGCTCATACTTCATGCAGAGCATGGTGGTGGTAATAACTCTACGTTTACAGTTCGTGTAACCTCTTCAACAGGAACGGATACGTATTCATCAATCGCAGCAGGTATTGGTTCTTTGAAAGGTCCCAAGCACGGTGGTGCCAACATTAAAGTAACCGATATGGTTGAACACTTGAAGAAGAACATCTGTAATTGGGAAGATGAATTAGAAATCAAGCGTTATCTCACCCGCCTCCTTCGCAAGGAAGTTTATGACCGAGCAGGGCTTATTTACGGAATCGGTCATGCTGTATATACGCTGTCCGACCCCCGTGCACTTTTGCTTAAGGAAATGGCTCGCGAGTTGGCACATGAAAAGGGACGTGATCGCGAATTTGCTTTCCTCGAACGCCTTGAGCGATTGGCCATTGAAACATTCTACGAGGTTCGTGGGGATAAGAAAAAGTTATGTGCAAATATTGACCTTTACTCAGGATTTGTTTATGACATGATTGGCATTCCTCAAGAAATATATACGCCACTCTTCGCTATGGCACGTATCGTAGGTTGGTGTGCACACCGCAATGAAGAATTAAACTTCGAGGGCAAGCGTATCATACGTCCTGCTTATCGCTGTGTGGTTGACGAAATGAGTTACGTTCCCCTTGAAAATAGATAATTGAAAGAATAATTAGCAAGTTGATGAGGAGTGCATCTTCGTCAACTTGTCTTGTTGTTAGTAGAGAGTAGTGAGTAGTGCCATCCGGAGTCTCGTCCCGCATGACTTCATAACCTCAGAATCTTAGAACTTCCTAACCACTCAACTTCAGAACCTCCCAACCTCCTCCCACCTTATGCACCATCAAGAGATACTACAACGAATGGGCTTTACCCAATTGACCCTCATGCAGAAAAGTATGTATGAAGAGGTGTCAAAGGGTAAAGACATAGTCTTGCTTTCACCCACGGGTAGTGGCAAGACAATGGCATTTCTGCTTCCTATAATAACCAAGTTAGAAACGTCAACGTCAACGAAAGACTATTTACAAATTCTTGTAATAGTCCCTTCTCGCGAATTGGCACAACAGACGGACGATGTATTCAAACGCATGAAGACACCCTTCCGCTCCCTGGCGCTTCATGGCGGACGCCCCACAATGGAGGAACATCGCAAACTTAATGCCGTTAAACCTCATGTTGTGTTTACCACCCCCGGACGTCTTAATGACCATTTGATGAAGGAAAACATTATCGGTGGTCTTGTCACAACGCTTATCATTGACGAGTTTGACAAATGTCTCGAACTCGGTTTTATGGCTGAGATGGAGGCCATCATGAAGCAATTAAAGTTTATCAAGCAGGTTGTCTTTACTTCCGCAACAGCGCTTCGTGACGAACAAACCGACGATTCCTTCCTCTTCAAAAGATGGCGAAGCGCTCAAACGCTCAATTACATAACCTCGCCCTCGGATGAAGGTCCGAAAAACTCCGTCACATGGCATGTCACGCCTTCTCCTGAGAAAGACAAATTAAACACGCTTTCCCGCCTGCTCTCTCATCTTAAGGGGGTGCCCAGCATTGTCTTTGTGGCACATCGTGAAAGCGCCGAACGCATTTACACACATCTTCACAAACTCCATTTCCATCTCTCGTGTTATCATGGCGGAATGGAGCAAGAGTCACGAGAGCGCGCCTTATATAAGTTTCGAGCAGGAAGCACCAACATCCTTATAGCCACCGATTTAGCCGCACGCGGACTTGACATTCCCGAAGTGGGTGCGGTCATTCATTATCATCTTCCCCCCGATGAAGAAACGCTCACGCATCGTTCTGGGCGCACCGCTCGCTGGACACGAGGAGGAAGCATTCATCTCATCCTCGGTCCTGAAGAAATCCTGCCACCATTTTATCCCTCCGCCTTTGCTCCGCTTGACGTTGACGCAGTCCCCATTGCGCCCACACCCTCATCATGGACAACCCTCTACATCGGTCGAGGCAAGCGTGATAAACTCTCAAAAATGGACATCGTTGGTTTTCTTTGCAAAAAGGGAGGCGCCCTTGCCTCAGACATCGGTCGCATCGAAGTCGCACCTAATTATGCCTACGTTGCCGTAAACCGAAGCGTCGTCACACCCGTCCTTCAGCGTATCAAAAACGAAAAGATAAAAGGCATGAAAACTCTCATTGAGGAAATGAGAAAGTAACGTATTAACGGTGAAAGGTGAACGGTGAAAGTTTAAAAAGACCATGCGGAGTGACAGCATTGCGCCAGCCTCTTCGTTAAAACGTTAATCGTTAATCTTTCCTCGTTCACCTTTCATCTTAAACTTTCACCGTTAATCGTTCCCATCAAATATCTCACTGCAAACCCAACGTATGTGAAATATTATAATTAATTTTGCAACATATTACAGTTTTTTAATCCGCTTAAAGATAAAAAACATCAACGAAATGAAAAAGATACCCCTTCTTCTCGCCCTCGCCACACTCGTGTTTGCATCATGTAACACGAAGGAAAAGGTAGTTTATTTCCAAGACCTTTCAGCAACAGAGGTCATCGCCACACAAAGTGTTGACTATCTCACCTTCCAACCTGGCGACCGCATGACCATCGTCGTCACCAGCAGTCTCACCCCCGACGCCGCCGTGAGTTTCAATCTCCCCATCGTCACCATGCAGGCAGGGGCAATCACTGGGCAAAATTACTCCAACCAAATGTCATATTATACGGTTGAGCCCAACGGCATGATCGACCTCCCAGGCATTGGGCAAGTCAAGGCAGAGGGCAAGACGCGTGCCGAGCTCACCACAACGATTCAGGAAAAATTGCGCGCAGGCCTGCTTAACGACGCCATCGTCACCATCAACCCAGTAAATCATTACGTAACCGTGCTTGGCGAAGTAAAGACCCCCAACCGCTTCCTTCTCAATCGTGACAACGTCACTCTCCTTGAAGTCATCGGCATGGCGGGCGACCTCACCATTCAGGGCGACCGTAACAATGTCCTCGTGATGCGAACCGAAAACGGTCAAGTAACTAACTATCACGTTGACCTCCGCTCAAAGAGCGTCATGGCATCCCCCGTTTATTACCTCAAGCAAAACGACGTTGTCTATGTCCAGCCCAATGAGGTTAAGAGCAACCAGTCAACCAACAATGGTAACAGCATCCGCCAAATCTCAACTTGGCTCTCGCTTCTCTCATTCATAACCACAACAATCATCCTCATTAAGAACTGGTAATCACCATCCCCCATAGCCTTCACACACACCAAAGCGAGAGCGCATCCATTCCCCACGATGCGCCCTCGCTTCTCTTTTTCCTGCATCTTCAAGTTTCTCTTAAATCTATATATTGCCAGATGTACAATCCTGTTTTTGTGACATAAGAAAAAAAGAGCCGCATTTAATTATCTACTTTTGTTCTTCTGTTCAAAATCTCCTAACACGTGGATTACATACAAGCGAAGCAATCTCTCTCTCCGGGCTGTGAGAAACAGAAAAACGAAATCACCCTATATGGGGATTTCATTAGTTATTGAGCCTTGACTAATTTTATTTTCCCGTTTTCATACACGGCGAATGAAGGCGGGTTGCCCTGCTTGGGGAAGGTGACGGAACCGACGTTGCAGATGATGG
>CALCUV010000338.1 GCA_937906765.1 uncultured Prevotella sp. | reverse complement strand
GAAGCGAATCCGCAGTCGGGTCAATACCGACATAGGCGGGTGTCATCTCCTTTTCGAGTTGTTCTGCTGTACCGGGCATGATATCGTGAATCATACCTCTCCATTTGAGTTCTTCTACGAAATTCATATTGTTTGTGTTTTTATTTTATGTCAATCTTGAAATTGCAAAGTTAATGATTTCTGTTTTAAGCGTCGCTTCTAAAATTAGATTTTCTCTGCCTTGGGGAAGTTTCGCAGGGTTGTTGCCATTCAGAATGCAGCAATTACCACTCTTACAACATTACAACCTGCCTTTTCTTCTTACAAACCGAGGCAGATGTGACTGAAACTGTCCCTCTTCAAACAAACCTTTAAATACGGGCAACAAACCCTTAAAGAATAAAAATTATTACGCCAAATAAGGCGCACAATTTGAGACTTTGTTTGAAGGGTGATAGTGAGTGGGGGTGGGGAAGGTAACATGCGCACCGTCGGAACGCGTTATGAGGACTGCCGTGTGGGATTGTTTTCAGAATCAGCGGGAGGGGTTAGTCCGTTTCCGTAAACCTGCGTTCAGGCGGACAAATATTAAAGGATTCTGCATTAAAAAGCGTGCCAAAGGAAAGGTCGAAACCTGCCGCAAGGAGTTGTTTCGCAAGGGCGGGTTTACCCCGAAAACCATGGATTGCCCAACGTTGTGTGGGGCGCAGGCGTTTGCGGAGCATTAACATTTGGTCGAACGCTCGGACGCAGTGAATGGTGAGCGGTTTTTGCAACTGTTCGGAAAGTGAAACGTGTTGCAAGAACAGTTCTGTCTGAACTGCCTCAGGCGCACCCTTGAGTTTGTCGATGCCACATTCTCCGATTCTCACCACTTGCGGATGTGTTGCCCAATGCAAGAATCCCTTGACAATGTCTTCAGCGTTTTCCTCTGCCGTCCACCAGGGATGCACCCCCACAGAATAGGTGGCATCCGTCCGAAGTTTCACCTCCGTCGGATGAAGCATCCATTCCATCGGCATATTAATAATTGCCGGCATGGGGGATTGAAGGTCGTGGGTGTGGAAGTTCATGAAAGGGGAACGGTAAACGAGGAATGGTTAACGGTGAAAGTTTAATGGTGAAAGGTGATAGGTGAAGGGAGAACGTTTAATGATTAACGTTGAAGGTTTAACGATTAACGTTGAAAGTTTAACAATAAACCGTCAACGATAAAAGGTAATCCTCCATTCCGAATGGTAGTTGTACTCTGTACTCTGTTCTCTGTACTTTAAATTTTACGGCACAGGGTCATATCCATGTCCTCCCCAGGGATGACATCTGAGGAGACGGCGGATTGCTAACCACAGTCCCTTGATGGGACCATGCTTTTGGAGCGCTTCGATGGCGTATTGCGAGCAGGTGGGAGTGTAACG
>CALCUV010000337.1 GCA_937906765.1 uncultured Prevotella sp. | reverse complement strand
GTCCGTACGACTTGACAAAAGGTCGCATCGTATTTAGATACAAATAAAAACATCAATATGAAAACAAGAGCTTCTTTAAAGAAACGTACCCCCGACTGCAAGATCGTTCGTCGCAAGGGTCGTCTGTATGTGATTAACAAGAAAAACCCCAAGTACAAGACACGTCAGGGTTAAACATTATTGCAAAAGAAATATTAATAGTATATGGCAATTAGAATTGTTGGTGTAGATTTGCCTCAGAACAAAAGAGGCGAAATCGCCTTGACCTATATTTTTGGAATAGGTCGCAGTAGCTCAGCCAAGATATTAGAAAAGGCAGGCGTAGACAAGGACAAGAAGGTTTGCGACTGGACTGATGACGAGGCTGGTAAGATTCGTGAAATTATTGGTGCAGAGTACAAGGTAGAAGGTGATCTGCGCAGTGAAATTTCACTTAACATTAAGCGACTGATGGATATCGGTTGCTATCGTGGTGTTCGTCATCGTAATGGTCTTCCAGTTCGTGGTCAGAGCACAAAGAATAATGCTCGTACACGTAAGGGTAAGAAGAAGACTGTTGCTAACAAGAAAAAGGCTACTAAATAATAAATAGAAATCATGGCAAAGAAAACAGTTGCTGCAAAGAAGAGAGTTGTGAAGATTAGCGCTGAAGGTCAACTTCACGTACACAGCTCTTTCAACAATATCATCGTGTCTTTGGCAAATAGCGAAGGTCAGGTTATTTCATGGTCTTCTGCTGGTAAGATGGGTTTCCGTGGTTCTAAGAAGAACACTCCTTACGCTGCTCAGATGGCAGCTCAGGACTGCGCAAAGGTAGCTTATGACCTCGGTCTCCGCAAGGTTAAGGCTTACGTTAAGGGTCCCGGTAACGGTCGTGAATCTGCTATTCGTGCTTGCCACGGTGCAGGTATCGCTGTAACAGAAATCATTGATGTTACTCCACTTCCCCACAACGGTTGCCGTCCTCCCAAGCGTCGTCGTGTATAATATTGTTGAACGATAAAATAAGAATAAAAAATGGCAAGATATATTGGCCCCAAGTCTCGTATCGCTCGTCGATTTGGTGAGGCAATCTTTGGTGCAGATAAGGTTCTTTCTAAGCGTAACTTCCCTCCCGGTCAACACGGTAACGGTCGTCGTCGCAAGTCTTCTGAATACGGCATCATGCTCGCTGAAAAGCAGAAGGCTAAGTACACTTACGGTTTGCTCGAAAAGCAGTTCCGCAACTTGTTTGACAAGGCTGCTTCTGCTCCTGGCATCACCGGTGAACTTCTTCTCCAGAGCCTCGAATGCCGTCTCGACAACGTAGTATATCGTTTGGGTATTGCTCCCACTCGTGCTGCAGCTCGTCAGCTCGTTAACCACAAGCACATCACTGTTGATGGTCGCGTAGTTAACATTGCTTCTTTCAGCGTTAAGCCCGGTCAGATTGTTGCTGTACGCGAAAAGTCTAAGTCACTCGAAGTGATTGCTGACTCTCTCGCAGGTTTCAACCACAGCAAGTATCCTTGGATTGAGTGGGACGAAGCTGCAAAGGCTGGTAAGCTCCTTCACAAGCCCGAACGTGCTGATATTCCTGAAAATATCAAGGAACAGTTGATCGTCGAGCTCTACTCTAAAAACTAAATAACATCCTAATTATGGCGATATTAGCATTTCAAAAACCTGACAAAGTAGTAATGTTGGAAAGCACTCCTAAGTACGGTAAGTTTGAATTCCGTCCTTTGGAACCTGGCTTTGGCACTACCGTCGGTAATGCGTTGCGCCGCATCCTGCTCTCTTCACTTGAAGGTTTCGCGATTAACACTATCAAGATAGCTGGTGTTGAACACGAATTCGCTACAGTGCCTGGAGTGCGTGAAGACGTAACCAACATCATACTGAACTTGAAGCAAGTGCGCTTCAAGCAGAGAGTAGAAGAATTCGAATCAGAAAAGGCATCAATCACCATCCAGAACAGCAATGACTTCAAAGCTGGTGACCTCAACAAATGCCTTACTGGGTTTGAAGTGTTAAATCCCGAATTGGTGATTTGTCATTTAGATTCTAAGGCTTCTATCACGATTGAAATCACTATCAATAAGGGTCGTGGTTACGTCCCCGCTGACGAAAACCGCGAAGCATGCACTGACATGCACCAGATTGCTATTGACTCAATCTACACTCCTATCCGTAACGTGAAATACGCAGTCGAACCTTACCGCGTTGAGCAGAAGACTGACTACGACAAGCTCGTGCTTGAAATTTCTACGGATGGTTCCATCGACCCGAAGGACGCACTTAAGGAAGCTGCACGCATTCTTATCAACCACTTCGTACTCTTCTCTGATGACAAGATTACGCTTGATGATGCTGCAGACCTTGAAAACGAAGAATTCGATGAAGAAGTACTTCACATGCGTCAGCAACTCAAGACGAAGCTCGTTGACATGAACCTCTCTGTGCGTGCGCTCAACTGCCTCAAGGCTGCTGAAGTAGAAACGCTCGGCGAACTCGTTCAGTTGAACAAGTCAGACCTCTTGAAGTTCCGCAACTTCGGTAAGAAATCGCTTACTGAGCTTGATGATTTGCTCGAAAGTCTGAATCTTTCGTTTGGAACCGATATTTCTAAGTATAAATTAGATAAAGATTAATTACACAAATGAGACACAATAAGAAATTTAACCATTTGAGTCGTACTGCTTCTCACAGAGCTGCGATGCTTTCTAACATGGCATGCTCTTTGATCAAGCACAAAAGAATCACTACGACTCTCGCTAAGGCAAAGGCGTTGAAGATGTACGTTGAGCCCCTCATCACGAAGAGCAAGAACGACTCAACTAACTCACGCCGTGTAGTATTCAGCTACCTCCAGGATAAGTACGCTGTTACTGAACTCTTCCAGGTTGTTGCTGCTAAGGTAGGTGACCGTCCCGGTGGTTACACTCGTATCATCAAGACTGGTTTCCGTGCAAGCGACGCTGCTGAAATGTGCTTTATCGAATTGGTTGACTTTAACGACAACATGGCTAAGACTGAAAAGAAGGCTAAGCGCACACGTCGTTCAAAGAAGGCTACTGAAGAAGTAGCAGCTGAAGCTCCCGTAGCTGAAGCAACAGCAGAATCTGCTGAATAATCAACACCACATACTTATGAAGAATCCTCGAAGCTTCTGCTTCGGGGATTTTTTTGTGCATGGTGCCACCTGTAAAGAGCACTTTCGTATGGTGTAATTGAACCTTTGGGTAGAAAGTTAACAATAACTTTCTGCGGTTTTCCCTTTTGAGGAATGGATTATTGGTGGATTATACCTATATTATTGTCTTATGCAAAACAAACTCGGAGTTAAATCAAATAATATCCTAATGAATTTGTTTTATTTCCGAGTTTGTTTCTAGAAACTGTGGATGTGTGGGGTGAGTCTCTATGTTCGGATACATAAGAAGGGCATGTATCCACATTATTCATAGTATTTTTACGGATTGCTATCGAATTTTTATGTTTATAAACATAAGTGGTGATTTAAGGATAATTTTCTTAAAAATATTGTGAGGATTTTTATACATTTGCCGTATGAGCATGTTGCTTATCACGGTTAAGTAAGATTTATGTACACGGATATTTACCATTAAATTGAAAAACTATGAAAACACCGCGTATTTTTTCAACTTTGCTACTTTGCCTCGGCCTGTTGTTCGTGGGACTTCCCATGAGTAGTGAGGCGCAGTTTTTGAACAAGTTGAGTAAGAAATTAGACAAGGTTAATAAAGGTCTTGACAAGGTCAACAAAACGTTGGATAAGGTAACAGGTAGCACTTCAAGTACGACCACCACTTCAACTTCCTCCTCTACTTCCTCTTCCGCCACTGGTGCTACGGGGACAGCATCGAATGTTCGTGATACCCGTGACTGGGAAAAGGTGGAGCAAACTTACTTGACTCCCTTCATTTCGGAAAATACGAAGTATTTGCAGGTTGACCCTCTTCATGACAATACCATTGGGGATGTGCATGAAGGCGTGTTTGCTATTAACCGCCAAGGGAAGTATGAATTTTGGTGCGTGACGGGTGAACTCTTGTACGGACCAGAATGGACGAATCCTACATTCAGTTATGGTGATTTCCCTTACTTCAATAGCGGAGTGTGCCCCATGGTGAGCATCAAGCCTGATGCGAACGGCAAGTATCGATGGCACTTGCTCTACTTGGATGGTAGCGTGAAGGAATTAGACCCTACTTACACTGAAATTACTCCGTTTAAGGACGGTTTGGCTGTGCTGACGCAGACAGTGAACTACGAGAAACAATACTGCTACATCAATGTGAGGGGCGAAAAGGTTTATCCTCATATCAAGTTACACGGTGATGCTAAGGACGCCATGCGCCCGCTAAGGGACGGGCTGCGTGCGTTCCGTGCGTTGGTCAATGGTTACCAGTTCGCTTGGGGGTACATGGATGCCAATGGTAAGGTGGTTATTCCCGCAAAGTATCATTCGGCAACGGACTTTAGCGAAGGTTATGCGTGGGTAGAAACTTTCGAGGTTGGGCCTGGGAATACTACAACCAAAGAACTGATAAGACGGGGAAGGTGGTGCTTAACCCAGGTTATCACAACTATTATTCCGATGTGGTAAACGGAAAGTACTATTTAGTAAAGGAGAATCGTAGCAATTATGAGTATTACGACATTACGGGCAAGAAGTTGGGCGAGTTCAATAATGGTATGCCTTACTACGATGGTTATGCTTTTGCAGAAGTTGACGTCGATGGCGATAATGATGGCGTGAAGTTGATTGGGGAGAACGCTGAGATTGTAAGACATTTCTCCTTTGACAGATTTGTGGCTTATAATCTTGACCAGATGACCTTCTCGCCCCTGGGTACTGTGGTGTATAAAGATATGAATAATGCGCACATCCTTAATAACAAGGGTGAAATACTTATTACTGCTTTCGATGGAGAGGGGAGCAACCGCATTGCGGGTTTCCACAACTTTACTGCTGATGGGTATGCGCGCATGACGGACATTATGATGAATGATAAGCGCTACCATGGCATTATCAATACGAAGGCGGAATTGGTGTGGCTTTTCTCTGAAGAATCTTACACTGTAGAATGGCCGGGATGGCCCATATTACCTGGACCTGAACCTTGGGACCCGGGAATTATAGGTGATCCTCCAGTTCCTAAACCTCCAGTTCCCGATCCGCCCATTGGTCCGAAGGTGCGCAAGCAGCAACAGTATAAAATTACGGTGAAGTGTGAACCCGCAGAAGGGGGAACTGCAAGCATTTCGCCCAATAAGTCATTCCTTTACGGCGACCATACAACCCTCAAAGTTAAGGCGAATAAAGACTGGGGCATTCGCAGTATCGTAAGTGATGCAGAAGGTTATGCCGTGCCGAAGGCAGGTGAACCCTTTGCGGTGACTACTGACATGAACTTGACGGTGAACTTCGTGAAGAAGGATACTACCGACGTGCCACAGCACACGAATGTGTACCAAGGCGTGAAGCCTAAATTTATTGAGAATAAGGACTGGTCGCGCGACGTAGAAATTTACGCGGAAATCAGTGCAACACCCAACGTATCGACTCCTTATGGCGATAACACCTATGGTTTTATCACGGCAATGATGAACCCGAACGAGCAATTAGATATGCCTGATTTTACTGCGCACCTTTTCTGTGCGCCACTGAATATTTGTGGTTACCAATACGATAAAACCAGCAACCGTCATTGGATGGTGATGGAGGGCGGCGCTTATGCAGTAGGCAATCTCCTTGTTCATCCCGAAGGTGCAGGTGGTTTGGCTGCGTTGTACTTTACCATGGTTATGGCTTTCGATGGCTTTAGCGACTTTGCGCTGACACCGCGCCGCTATCGCATGGAAATGCTTGACTACAACGAAGAGACGGGTGAATTTACCTGTGGCGCCATGCAGACATTCTCAAGGCTATACGGATGGCTACCAGCAGAAGACAAACGTCTTGAAGAGAAACAACAAGGTGTCTTTATGACGGCAACGGATTCCGGACTTCCTGCCGACCTCTTCCAAGGTGCACAGATGAAGGTGGCGAAGAAGCGCAACGATGTCTACTGGTATCCCTCTGCAAAGTGGTATAAGGACGACGAAAATGCCTTGAAGCAGGGCATAGAGAACCTTGGAAATATGTATCGCACCCTTGAAACGGAATACGACCAGATGTTTGCAGAATAAGCGCCTGTCGCGGTTTAGATTGGGGTGTACTTATGAACCTAACTCTCAACCATACGCATGTGGGTGTGTCAAAACTCATCTAACCGAAAAACATACTATCAAAATGTAAGTTGAGAATATTTTTATATCATTAGAAAAGCCGTTTTTAAGCTAAAATCATGGTTCTATCCCATAATTATAGGTTTAAAAACGGCTTTGTTGTTTAAGGAAATGACAAAATGTATTTTCTTTATTGAGTTTTGACACACCCTCATTTTCGAAAAAAACTGCTGTTTGGCAAACACCTCTAATCTTCTGCATTGAATGTTATCCGAATAGTGTAATCCTCCACAGTTTGCATGGTTCCCCTATAAGGGGATAAATCCATTAGTCCAGAGCAACGCTCAGGGTGTTATAGCAGTCAAGCTTTGCGCCCTAAACAGGCAAAAGCAATTAATTTGCGAAACCTCAATTATCGCCGCTTGTTTAGGGATAGTCCAAACGATATTACTTATTCGCGTTCCTATATCTCAAATTGTGCGCACAATTAGTAACTTAAGGCGCACAATTTGAGACTTTGTTTTGTGTGGGTGCGTGTTCCTAAATAATTAGTAAGAGTTCCTTCATATAGGAGTGTAATTAATTTGGATACTTTCCGTGAGAGCGTAACATAAATAGTTATTTTGTGTCGACAGCATATGATTCGCTAATCCCGGGGTGGGTGAGTCAAGACATAGATTCCCGCTCCATCACTGCGCGTTAGGTTGTGAATCTTGTAGTGCCATGGTGTTTTTTACAGGTGCCGTAAATTCTGCATGGCATCAGTTTTGTATCTATATTTCTATGGAATTGGTGAATAGATAGGTTATTCCCCCGAATATTTTTGGCGAATAAGCGAGTTATTCTCTGAGAAGTCGTTATTTTTGTGGGTGTTATAATTTTAAAATAAGTTGTTTGTAAATTTATGAGAGTAGCAATATATGGTGCGGGTTCGCTCGGCACGATTCTTGGAGCGTATATCAGTAAGGCGGGTGTGACGATTGAACTCATTAATCGCAATAAGGCGCACGTGGAGGCACTGCAGACGCAAGGCGCAAAGATTGTCGGGACGGTTGATTTCACACAGTCTGTCGTGGCTTATACTCCCGCAGAGATGTCGGGCACGTACGATATTATTTTCCTTATGACCAAACAGCAACACAATCCCGAGGTGATAACAATGTTGCGCCCTTATCTTGCGGAAGATGGCGTGTTGGTGACGTTCCAAAATGGATTGCCCGAACTTCAGATTGCAGAAATCTTGGGAGAAAATCGTGTGCTCGGATGTACTGTTGCTTGGGGCGCTACGCTTCAGTCACCCGGTGTGTGTGAACTGACGAGTGCTCCCGATGCACTATCGTTCTCTTTGGGAAGTATCAGTGCGCAGAAACACAAGTATTTTGATACCGTTAAGGAACTGCTTGAGCACATGGGCGCGGTGGATGTGGAGGATAACTTTCTCGGCACGCGCTGGAGCAAACTCTTGATCAATGCTGCCTTCTCGGGAA
>CALCUV010000336.1 GCA_937906765.1 uncultured Prevotella sp. | reverse complement strand
TTCATAATTGAACTATACCAAATAGTTTATTGTCTAACTTTTTGGGGACAGTTCAAAACAGGGGGAGAGCGCCATCCGGATTGTCTTTCATCGTAAACCCCTCCCCGTTAACCTTTAACCGTTCACCTTTAACCTTTAACCGTTCTTCACGCTTTTGCGATAAACGTTCGTTTCACGGATTTCGTAACCCTCGCTTTGGTACAATTTATTCGCAGCAGTGCGTGAGGGGCGCGAAGTTAAATTAAGCGACTTTGCACCTATCACTTGCGCCTCAGCCGCTAAGTGTTGGAGGAGTTGACGAGCGTAACCGCGACCGCGGGCTGACTCATCCACAACGACATCTTCCACCCACGCCTTTGTTCCCGTAATCAATTCTTGAAGGGAAAGCGTAGTGGTGGCACAGACTGCGCCCTGCTCATCACGAAGCGTGTAAAGGCGGGTTGTAGGACAGTCAAGAAGTGCCTGCAAACGCTCAGCAGTGAGCGGCTTTGCGTTTGACGAGAGTTGGGGCAAGAGATGATTGAGCGCCTCAAGGAGTTCGGGCGTCGCAACCTTCTCATGGGTTATTGTTGCTTGGTTAAGTTGCATAAGTAGTGTTCTGTAAGTTAAATGAAGTGTGGGATGCACCCCCTCGGGCAAGATTTCGCAAAGCGGTTCCAAGACAAAGCGACGCTTGTGTAGGCGGGGATGCGGAAGTTGCAGAGCGGGCGTATCAACAAGGAGGGCATCACAAGCAAGCAGGTCTATATCCAGCGTGCGGTCGTGATGAATGCCGTTGACCGTCTTAGACGTGCGCCCCAGTTCACGCTCAATTTGTTGCGTTATCTCTAAAACCACCTCAGGCGAGAGTGACGTTTCGAAAAGCGCAACGGCATTAAGAAAGGCATTGTCAGACACAAAGTCCACGGGCGCCGTTGTGTAAAAGCGAGAGCACTTGAGGAGCGTACCTACGTGCGTCTCAAGTGCTCTTATAGCCGTTTTTAACTGCGCTTCCTTATTCCCTAAGTTGGAACCGAGAGCAAGAAGGAGTTGCATATCAAAATTAATCTACAATAAGAAGGCAGTCGCCGTAAATACCAAAGCGATAATCTTCCTGGAGTGCCACATCGTAAGCCTTCATCGTGTTTTCATAACCACCGAATGCTGCTGTGAGCATCAAGAGTGTAGAATAAGGCAAATGGAAGTTCACCAACATGCTGTCAGCCACCGAAAAATCATAAGGGGGGAAGATAAACTTGTTGGTCCATCCCTCAAATTCCTTAATACGGCAGTCGGGACCTACGCAAACTTCGAGTGCGCGCTGCACGGTAGTGCCTACGGCAAGAATCTTTCGGCCTTCTTCTTTCGCACGATTGACAATCTCGCAACACTCACGGTCCACCTTCATTTGCTCAGAGTCAATCTTGTGTTTTGTAAGGTCTTCAACGTCCGTGTCACGGAAATTGCCGAGACCACAATGCAGAGTGATAAACGCCTTTTGGATATCGAAAATCTCCATACGCTTCATCATTTCACGCGAGAAGTGAAGGCCAGCTGTAGGTGCCGTAACGGCGCCTTCATGTTCGGCAAAGATACACTGGAAACGCTCAAGGTCTTCAGGTTCACTGCCACGTCCGATAAAGCGAGGCACGGGCGCTTCGCCAAGTGCGTAAAGTTGCTGACGGAATTCCTCATGGTCGCCATCGTAAAGGAAACGGAGCGTACGGCCACGACTTGTTGTGTTGTCAATTACTTCAGCCACGAGCGAATTGTCTTCGCCAAAGTAGAGCTTGTTACCAATACGAATTTTTCGAGCGGGATCAACGAGCACGTCCCAAAGGAAGAGGTCGGGATTCAACTCACGGAGGAGGAACACTTCGATAACCGCTCCTGTCTTTTCCTTATTACCATAAAGGCGTGCGGGAAACACCTTCGTGTTGTTAAACACAAAGAGGTCGTGAGGGTTAAAGTAAGAGATAATATCCTTAAACATTTTGTGCTCAATCTCGCCCGTCTTGCGGTGAAGCACCATCATGCGACTTTCATCGCGGAAACGTGCGGGATACTTAGCAATCTTTTCTTCGGGAAGTTTGAATTTGAATTCTGAGAGTTTCATAGTCGGAAAAATTCAAGTGGTGGAAGGTGGACTGTGAGCAACTAAGAGCGCCCTCAATATCAACCTTTTATAACAAACCCACGAGGGTTTAAAACAATTTGAGAGTTAGGGAAAACACTTAGAGACTTAGGAGCGCGAATTAGAGGCTTTATTTTCGCAAAGTCCGTTATTGTTTTGACAACAACGGTAAGTTCTAACTTTCCTTGTCGGAGGGAACCGTCTGAAGGTAGGTTTCAAACGCCTCAACGGAAGCAAAACAGCGGTCAATGGTGTAGTCACCCACGCGAGTGCGACGCAGTGCCGTGAGATATGCTCCTGATTGCAACGCCTGCCCAATGTCGCGCGCCAAAGCGCGGATGTAGGTTCCCTTTGAGCAGACCACGCGGATGGTTATCTCCATCGCTTCCAAGTTGCAGTCAAGGAGTTCAATTTCATCAATACGCAGGGGTTTCGCCTTGAGTTCTACGTCTTTTCCTTTACGAGCAAGGTCATAGGCACGCTTACCATCTACTTTCACTGCGGAAAACACGGGGGGCACTTGCATAATCTCGCCCACAAAGGTTTGAAGCGCTGCTTCTACACTTTCACGCGTGATGTGCTCCGTGGGATAAGTGGCGTCGATTTCCTTTTCAAGGTCAAAACTGGGGGTAGTTGCGCCCAATTTTAAGGTAGCCACGTATTCCTTCACGCCTGCTTGAAGTTGCTCAATCTGCTTTGTGGCCTTGCCTGTGCAAATGATGAGCACCCCAGTGGCTAAGGGGTCGAGCGTTCCGGCATGCCCCACCTTGATTTTCCCACCCATGTGCTGCGAAATGAGCCAACGCACCTTCGCAACGAGATTAAAGGAGGTCCAAGTGAGGGGTTTATCGAAGGCAAGGACAGCGCCTTGTTCAAATCTATTTGGCATATATTGAGATGAGAGGGAAGGGAGTTATAGTGAGGGGGATAGTGACTATTGGGAAGGTTATAGTGACGATAGTGAAGGTTCTAGTTCCTATAGTTACTATAGTGCCTATAGTTTCTACAGACTGCACAGCCCTTAAAACCTTACCCCCCTTACAACCTTATAACCTTAAATAAAACTTGTCACCAAAGTAACAGCACCCACAATGAGGCAGTAGATAGCAAAGTAAATCAACTTGCCACGGCGTACGATATTGATCATCCACTTACAAGCAATGCACCCCGAAACAAAGGCTGCGATGAAACCAACAGCGAGAGCCGTTGCATCACATCCGCCGAAGGCTGCCGCCATTCCCTCTTTATAGGCCTTAATACAGTCAAGAAGCGCCTCGCCAAGGATGGGCGGAATCACCATAAGGAAAGAGAACTGCGCCATATTTTCCTTTTTGTTGCCAAGAATCAAACCCGTAGCAATCGTTGTGCCTGAGCGACTCAAACCTGGCAATACGGCGAGCGCCTGTGACAAACCAATGATAAAGGCATCACGAAGCGAAATCTTATCTTTTAACTTGGGTTTAGCAAAGTAGGAATATGAAAGCAAGAAGGCAGTAAGCAGCAAGCATGCACCTACAACTGTAAGTCCGCTACCAAAGATACCCTCAACTTCGTCCTTGAAGAACACACCCACAATACCAATGGGAATCATCGAGATGACAATGTTCAACACATATTTGTGGTCTTCGTTCAACTGTCCGCCTACGGGAGAATGCAAAGCCCCAGAAAGGATTTTCCACACCTCACGCCCGAGAATCACCAACGTACTTAACACCGTTGCAACGTGAACTGCTACGGTGAACATCATGCTTTCTTCAGCCTGAATGCCCAGCAATTCGGAACCAATTGCCAAATGCCCGCTACTACTAACGGGAAGATATTCCGTTAATCCTTGAACAAGACCAAGGATGAGTGCTTGTAACCAATCCATAGTTCTTATTTTTCTTCTTTAATATAAGTTACATCTGTTGACTTACGCTTTCTGCGGTAAAGAATTGCCACCACAATGAAAAGGTATCCGAAGAAGGTCACCATGGGTGCCACACGGATGCGCTGGGCATTAAATATTTCGGGATCAAACTTCTCAACAGTGGTGCCACCACCCGACATGAGAAGCAGACCAACCATCACAATGGCAATACCCACTGCCAAAAGGATAAAGTTTACTTTTGAAAAGGCAAATTCTTGTTTCATTCTTGTAATTATATAGGTTAGGAGGGGCATTGCATCCAACAGGGGTACAACCATCGCCCTACTCCATCGTTGTTTAATTCATGAATAACTTATTGGTGGACATGCGCAAGAAGCGGTTCACCGAAATAAAGGCACTGAAAATAGTCAAACAAAGACCGCAAGCAAAGTTTACACCAAACGTCGCCCAAACGACATCATCAGTAACCAAGTCGCCGAAGTAGGAGTCTAAACTATATAGTCCATACATACCTGCGCCAAGCACTACGTTTGCAATGACCGCTGCCCAAAGTCCTATCCAGAAAGCACGAAGAATAAAGGGACGGCGGATGAGTCCCCAACGGGCACCCACAAGTTTCATCGTGTGAATAGAGAAACGACGTGCATAGACGCTCATACGCATGGTGTTGTGAATCAACGTAAAGGAGATGAGCCCCAAGAGCAGGGCGATAAAGACAAGCACTGTGCCGATCATGGGAATCACTTTGTCCACAAACTCCATCGCATCCCTGGGATAGATAACGTCACTTACAAACTTGTGATTGTAAAGGTCGGGCAAGTAATTGAGGAGACTGTCTTGGTTGGCGTATTCGGGGCGCAAGTACAACTCAAATTCCGCAGGAATGGGGTTAAACCCGAGAAATTCTTGCGGACCTCCTTCGAGCACTTCCGCCATTTCCACCGCACCTTCTTCCTTTGATATGTAAGAAACCGTACTTACATACACCAAGTTTGTCAACTCCGTCTCCAACAACTGGCGCTCTGATTCCGTAATGGAATCGTTAAGCAACACTTCTACTGTAAAATTGTCGCGAAGGTCGCGCTCAAAATTGCTGGATAGTTTTATAAAGAAGGTTGCCGAACCCAAAAGAATCAGCACAAGTGACGTACTGACACATGAGATTACGGAGTTGAATTTTCCTATTTTCTTCTTCTTTGTTTTAACCATAAGAAAGGATGGATTATCGCCTCTTGTTCCCATCAGGACACACCAAGGCATAAATTACTGCAAAAGTACTACAATATATTGAGAATAAGGGATATTTTTTACAGATTTCAGCATCCACATTAATTTATTTTTGAGAAATAAGGTCTTAAGGGGTACTGAAGTTCTGAGGTTCTGAAGTTCTGAGGACTCAAAAAACATCTTTGGGGTGTCAAAAAAATCACCCATTAAACGGAAACTACGACGTCTCGAACAGACACCCCGAAAACAAAACCTCTTATAAAAAAAATAAAGTTAGACTTAGGAAGAACGAAG
>CALCUV010000335.1 GCA_937906765.1 uncultured Prevotella sp. | reverse complement strand
CTTCAGTAGTACTTTTTGCGAAACTCATTTCATACAGGCGGTCGTAATAAGGTTCGTCACAAACAGCAGGCGGAGCATAATGGCTCAGCACAAAGTGCGTAGCCGCCAGCGTGACCATGCCCACAGCAAGGGCAAGAATACTAATCGCATTCTGCAATTTATATTTCAGCAGATTGCGGAGGGAGATTTTGAGGAAGTGGAGGAACATAGGGATTTAACGGTGAACGATGAATGGTTAAAGGTTAAAGGGGAACGTTTAAAGAACCGTGCGGGGGATTGGGAAGACATTCGTAATCCAAAATTTGATATTTCACCCGCTAAGTTGTAACTTTGCCCTCAAAAAGCAATGACACATGACTTACTTGAATCAATTTCACAAAGAATCAGCGGAACGGAAGATGCAGAAAATTGCCGAATCTATGAAGTCGCCAATGAACTCTACCGCCGCTGCCGCTTATATGAAAGCGAACTTCGAAAAGGCGAAAAGTATGTAAGAGCATCTGACGTAGAGCGCATTATTACGGAGGAGTATGCCAATGAGTTTGGATTATGGATTCCGATAAATCAGATTTTTGAATTAGGGACTCCTGGACCAAGCGGTAATGAAAATGATACATATGTTAAGGACAACCTTATTTTTAAGGTGAACAATTTATTAAATTCCAATGGCAGTGTATTACAACTTTTCTGCAAGATGCTTCTTCACAATATGTTATTTGTTGAAACAGCATACAAATTTTATGGTTTTACGGGATTCCCTGGAAGTTCAATCATGGTTGTGTTCACACAATATTTAATCAAGGATGCCACTCCTGCTACTATGGTTGAAATTGCAACTTATATGGCGGCATTAGGTTTTGATAGTACCCCCATAAAAGGACGTTTCACAAATCAAGAATTTGAGGTTTGGGATTTGTTACCTCGGAATGTCTTGAAGGATAGCGAAGGAGATGTATTTGTAATTGATGCAGAGATTAAGTTATGCGAAAACAAACCTTAATCAAATTATCAACAAGAGCATGCAGGATTCTGTTGTGCAGGTAAGGTACTCATTGGGGCGCATATCGTGTGCTGTAACGCGCAAGCAAGCTTTAGAGCGAGTGCAAATGCTGGAGCAAGCTAAACAGAACTTTCTAATTGAAAAATTGATGTGGTAAATAATCACTGATAACTTTATTTATTCCTCCTCTGCGTGTGCAAAGGGGGATTTTTTTTGCTTTTGCCCAATATAGGGGAGTTCTGCCATCACCTGGAAGGGGGTGCAATTTAAACGCGAGAAGAAGTTTTTTTAGCAGAGGGGTTGCAATGCATAAAAAAGGAGTTTAGGAAACTGTTTTATAACTACCCGTAAATCACCCACCTATTCTTGCGAAAATTCTTTCTAACTAAATTGAAATTCTATTACTAATTGTCTTTCGAAAGATACTAATTGTTTTTGCTAAAATAGGTTTAGTTTTTGCGAGGGGGGAGTTGGGGGTGATGATGTCAGTATGGAATGTTTGAATTTTTATGTTTGGAGTGTGTTTTTGGGCACCCCCTCACCACTACGTGGTCCCCTCCCCCTATAAACAGGGGGAGAGCGCCA
>CALCUV010000334.1 GCA_937906765.1 uncultured Prevotella sp. | reverse complement strand
CCCAGCTGATGTAACAAATACTGTGGAACGAAGTGCGGATGGTACAAATTTCCCAATTGAGTATGGTCTTGCTAATCCAACTGTATTCCTTTATGGTAATACTCCTGATAATGGATATAGACATTGGGCAGATGACCTTACAGTTGAAGCAGGACTTTGGGGCGAAACCAAGACTATGTATGACCCATGTCCGGCAGGATATCAGGTTATGTCATTCGATTCAAGTATGATTCTTTTTGCTGACCTTGGAGAGAGTGTCGAGCAGGATTCTGCAAATTCAGGAATCACAGCCAACGGATATTGGTTCCCTTATACCGGATATTGGAAGTATTCAAGTAGCGGCCGTTCAAGCGATGCTGATAATGGTTTCTATTGGTCTTCAACTCACCAGATCAGGGACGAAGAAATTGGTTACTATTGCGTTGCAAAATACAGCAAGATCAGCAGCCTTAGTACATCATACGATTCTAAGGGTTCTGCAATGGCAATCCGTTGCGAAGTTACTCCTGCAAACTAATAGTGTTGGTTAGTATATAATATTAATTATCTTTGCGGTAGCCGGCATCTGCCGACTACCGCTTTTTTATACAACCATTCTTAGAAACGTTTATACAAATGAAAACGAAAAGTCTTATTTCTGTTGCAATGCTTGCAATCCTGTCCGCTGTATCATGCTGTAACTGCACCGACAATGATCCGAAGGTAAAGAATGTCATCTATCTCATAGGTGACGGTATGGGCTTCGGAGCTGTCTCGTCGCTTCTTCTTTCAGAAGATGCCGTTACAGGATTCGAGCAGGCTCCTGTGATCGGACTCAGCGAAACATGCTCCGCAGACAACTATGTGACCGACTCAGCAGCAGGAGGCACTGCGCTCGCTACGGGTGAGAAGACGAAGAACGGGGTAGTCTCCATGACGCCCGACGGTCAGACTTCCATTGCCAGCATCGCCTCAGCAGCGAAAGCACAAGGGATGGCGGTTGGCGTAGCTACCTCTGTGAGCATTGACCATGCCACTCCTGCCAGTTTCTATGCCCACGAATCCTATCGCGGCAACTACCACCGCATTGGGCATGACCTTTTGGAAGCAAAGTTCGACTTCTACGCGGGTTCTGCTTTCTTGCAACCCACACATAAAGACTGTCCCAACGAAGTGCCCCTCTATCAACTTTACGAGAATGCGGGATATACGATTACCAAAGGTTTGGACTTTAACGAAAAGAAGTTGAAGAAGGCAAAGCGCCTCATGATGTTGCAATCGGACGAGGCGAACGCGTTTGACAATACCGCTCTGCCCTACGCCATTGACAGATGCGAAACCGACCTTACGCTTGCCACAATCGTAAGTCAGGGTATCGACTTCTTGATGCACAAAAACAAGGATGGTTTCTTCTTTGCCATCGAAGGGGGTAAGATTGACTGGGCATGCCATTCCAATGACGCCGCCGCAGTTATCCAAGAGACGCTCGACCTTGACGAAGCGGTGAAGGTGGCTCTTGAATTTTACAAGCAACATCCCGATGAAACGCTCATCGTGGTGACTGCCGACCACGAAACGGGGGGTATGTCGCTCGGCACTGGCGCTTACGAACTCCGCCTCCACTTGTTGCAACACCAGAAAATGAGTGCGTGGAAATACACCAAGCACATATCACAACTCCACACCACGCTCGGCGACGCATTTACTTGGGACGTTGTCAAGAAAGACTTGACCGAAAACTTTGGATTCTGGGAGCACATCGCGATTAGCGAACGCCAAGAAGCACGTCTCAAGAAGGCCTACGAGGCTATCGTTGCGGGAAAAGCAGAAGGCAATAAGAGCCTCTACTCTCAGGAAGATGCCCTCGCAACTGCCGCCAAGGAGATTATCAATCGCGCAGCCCTCGTAGGATGGACCAGTGGCGGTCACTCCAATGGTTATGTCCCCGCCTTTGCTATCGGTGTGGGCGCAGAACAATTCTCAGGACGCATTGACAATACGGAAGTGGCGAAGCGCACCCGTAAAGCTTTTACATTGACTCAGGAAGAGCGCGACGCAAGGGTTAATTAATAGGTATTTTATCCTGAATAATCTCCCCTAAAAAACTTTTAACCTCAGAAATTCAAGACTTCTGAACCTCAGAACCTCATAACTTCAGAACCTCATAACCTAAAATTCTCACAACCTCATAACCTCCAGACCTCACAACCTCAATAATAAATGAAAGAATTTATACAATCAGAAGCAAAAGCCGAAACCGCCATCCTCGTGGCACTCATCACGAAGCGCCAAGACGAACGAAAGACCAACGAATACTTGGATGAATTGGAGTTTCTTGCTGAGACCGCTGGCGCTGTTACGGTGAAGCGTTTCACACAGCGCGTTGACGGGCCCAGCAGTATCACTTACGTCGGCAAGGGTAAGTTGGAAGAAATCCGCCAATACATCGAGATGGAAGAAGAAGCCGAACGCGAAATCGGTATGGTGATTTTCGACGACGAACTTTCGGCAAAGCAATTACGCAATATCGAAGCAGAACTCAAGGTCAAGATTTTGGACCGCACGAGTCTCATTCTCGACATCTTTGCTATGCGTGCGCAGACAGCAAATGCCAAGACGCAGGTGGAATTAGCACAATACCGCTACATGCTTCCCCGTTTGCAACGCCTATGGACCCACTTGGAGCGTCAAAGAGGGGGTGCCGTGGGACTTCGTGGACCAGGGGAAACACAGTTAGAAATGGACCGCCGCATCATCCTCAACCGCATGTCGCTACTTAAGGAACGCTTGGCGGAAATTGATAAGCAGAAGACTACGCAACGCAAAAACCGCGGACAGATGGTGCGTGTGGCGCTCGTGGGTTACACGAACGTGGGAAAATCTACCCTCACGAACATCCTTGCCAAGAGTGAAGTGTTTGCCGAAAACAAACTCTTCGCCACGCTCGACACTACCGTGCGCAAAGTTATCATCGAAAACCTCCCCTTCCTGCTTACCGACACCGTAGGTTTCATTCGCAAACTCCCCCACGACCTTGTAGATTCCTTTAAATCGACACTCGATGAAGT
>CALCUV010000333.1 GCA_937906765.1 uncultured Prevotella sp. | reverse complement strand
CAGACACACCTGGAGTATTGAAGCCCAATTACAAGCTTCAGGAGTCAATGCTCGCCTTCTCTGAGTCAGCGCTTCAAGATGCTGACGTATTGCTCTATGTTACTGACGTCATTGAGCAACCCGACAAAAACATTGATTTTCTTGAAAAGGTGCAGAAGTTGAATGTTCCCATCCTTCTGCTCATCAATAAGATTGATCTTTCTGATCAAAAAAAATTGGAGGCACTTGTAATGGAATGGAAGAAATTCCTTCCCACGGCAGAGATTTTCCCAATTTCAGCACAGGCAAAGTTCAACGTTGATAATGTGCTCAAGCGCATCAAGGAACTTATCCCGCTGTCACCTCCCTATTTCGAGAAGGACCAATGGACAGACAAACCCGCGCGATTCTTCGTCACGGAAATTATCCGCGAGAAGATATTGCTTTACTACGATAAGGAAATCCCCTACTCCGTTGAAGTTGTTGTTGAACAATTTAAGGAGAGCGACAAAAGCATTCACATCAATGCCATTATTTATGTGGAGCGCGACTCGCAAAAGGGAATTATCATCGGACACAAAGGCGTAGCCCTGAAGAAAGTAAGCACAGAGGCACGCAAGACATTAGAGAAATTTTTCCAAAAGAGCATCTTCCTTGAAGTATTTGTTAAGGTGGATAAAGATTGGAGAAACTCTACGAAGCGCTTAGAGAGTTACGGTTATTCACACGAATAAAACGAGTAGGTCTACGAAGCACTTCGCATATTCACATTTAACATTAGAAAAATATGGCATTAGTTGCAATAGTAGGCCGCCCCAATGTTGGCAAATCTACACTCTTTAACCGCCTTACTGGTACACGTTCTGCTATCGTTTCTGACGAAGCTGGCACTACGCGTGACCGTCAGTATGGTAAGGTGGAATGGTGTCAGCGCGAATTTTCAATTGTTGACACTGGCGGTTGGGTTGTCAATAGCGACGATATTTTTGAAGAAGAAATCCGTAAGCAAGTAAAGTTGGCTACTGAAGAAGCCGACCTTATCCTTTTCGTTGTGGATATCAAAAATGGTGTTACAGATTTGGACGAACAAGTAGCAGGAATTCTTCGCCGCACAAAGAACCTCCCCATCATCCTCTGCACCAACAAGACGGATAGCAATGAAGACCGCTATGCTTCAGCAGAATTTTATTCACTCGGCCTTGGCGATCCTTTCTGTGTAAGTGCTGCTACAGGTTCTGGAACAGGCGATTTGCTCGACCAAATCGTTGAGAAGTTAGGCGCTGAAAAAGCGGAAGCTGAGGGTGAAGACAACATTCCCCGCTTTGCTATCGTTGGACGCCCTAACGCAGGTAAGTCAAGTCTTATCAATGCCTTTATCGGTGAAGACCGCCACATTGTAACCGACATTGCTGGTACTACTCGCGACTCTATCCTTACGCGCTACGACAAGTTTGGTTTCGACTTCTACCTCGTTGACACAGCCGGTATCCGTAAGAAAAACAAAGTTACAGAAGACCTTGAATTCTATTCAGTAATGCGCTCTATCCGAGCGATTGAAAATTCTGATGTGTGCATCCTTCTTATCGATGCAACTCGTGGTATCGAAAGTCAGGATATGAACATCTTCCAATTGGTGCAACGCAACAACAAGAGTCTCGTTGTTGTCGTAAACAAGTGGGATACTGTAGAGGATAAGTCGCAACAAGTCATCTCTACATTTGAGAATGCCATCCGCGAACCCTTCAAGGACTTCCCCATCATCTTCGGTTCTGCTCTTACCAAGCAACGCATCTTTAAGGTGCTTGAAACTGCGAAGGAGGTTTACCTCAACCGCACACGTCGCATCACGACACACAAACTTAACGAAGAAATGCTCCCCCTTATTGAAGCATATCCTCCCCCATCAATCAAGGGTAAGTATATTAAGATTAAATATTGTGCACAGTTACCCAACACACAGATTCCTTCGTTCGTGTTCTACTGCAACTTGCCTCAATATGTGAAAGAACCCTACAAGCGCTTCCTTGAAAACAAGATTCGCGAAAAGTGGGATTTTAACGGGACACCCATAAATATCTTCATTCGTCAAAAATAATCCATGAACGACCAGAAGACATTTTACATTAGAAAGCAGACTTATACCCAATACATAACAACATTGGGTATAAGTCTGCTTCTGTTTTTAGTTTCATGTGCAGACCGTGAATCACACCCTGACTCCCCGAGCGCTTTACCTACAATAGAGGAGATTACACACATCTACTCGCATTACATAAAGGGAGATATCAACAAATTTGTTCAACACATCGCTTCTTGTCAAGGCAAACCTCAATCTTATCAGAAACAGATTGTCAACCTCTATAAACAACAACGTTACAAACAGGAACAAGAATTTGGCAAGTTAGACTCCTTACACGTTGAACAAATATCCCACACTCCCGACAGCACCTATGCCACAGTCCATTTAAGGACCTTTTTCAGCAAAGGCACTTCAGAAACCATACTCATTCAAATGACAAAAACATCAGAAGGGTGGATGATTAAATAAAAAAGCAGAGAACCCCAAGTTCTGTATAAACAAAATACAATACAAGTAGGAATCATCAGAACATTACAACACTCAGTGACCTACTTATTTAATTAAAATCACTACATACAGAATCATTAAACGAGAATGTCGATAAAGTCGCATTCTTGTTTTTCATAATTGTCCCAAAGATAGAGAAAATAACATCAGATATTTCATTTCATTGTCCATTAACTACATAATCGGGAAATCGCGACTTAAATTCAAAATACAAAGTCTAATATTCGAGCGCTTAAATCTCAAATTGTACGCCGAATATTAGACTTTGTTTTTGCAATTAAAAAAAGATTGAAATTATAGATACGACAAATAAAAAATCATTATTGCCGATGAACCATTGGAACCTCATAGATTTTCTATTAAGGCCTATAAAACTTCAATTATAACAATTTTAGAATAAGAACTATATAATATTTATGAGAATTTAGGAAACATATCTATTTTTCAACTATCTGTATGCTTCAATTATAATTCCACTAATTTACCATCCTTCAAAAGAGCGTTCCAAAGATTGGCACGAAATTCTGGATTTTGCTTTTCCATTTGTTCAAAGAGGCAAGCAATTTCTGTGCGTTTGGAAGCGCGTTCATGAGGACATAATTTAATGAGGGGCTGATATTCAGATTCCTTTGCCCATTCTTTTAACAAAGATTCCTTTACCATGCACATGGGGCGAATGATGGCGAGGGGCATTTTTTGCATCTTCAAATAACAAGGCATAGTTGAGAAACTCCCTGCGTAAGATAGGTTCATCAAAGCGGTGTGAAGAATGTCGTCTTGATGATGTCCCAACGCAATTTTATTGCATCCCAACTCTTGTGCCACTTCAAACAATGTTTTACGTCGGTTCCAAGAACATAGGAAGCAAGGAGTACGACGTTCATTGCGGTCTGCCTCAAAAGACACCCTTCTTTCGTGAAACGTAATACCATTCCGCTCGCATTGACTACGTAGATAAGTTGTGTCAGATTGATAATCAACACCAGTCATTCTTACATGAAGGGCATGAAGCGTGAACCCATTATTGCTTCTACGCTGCATATCCCCCATAAGATCCAAAAGGGCTAAAGAATCTTTTCCACCAGAAAGTCCTATAAGTATAACATCAGAGGGAGTTATGAGATTAAACTCCTTAACTCCCTCTCTAAAACCGCGTAATATTTTTGAACGTAATTGCTTATTCATAAATTATGGACACAAACGGAGACCGTTAACCATTAACTATTCTTCGTTAGTCTTTACTATTTCATAAACACGAAATATACAGCAGCCACCAAGCAAGCAAACGCCGCAATATGATTCCAATGAAACGTTTCGCCCTTAAACAACATCGTGACAATTACCGTAAACACCAATAAGGACACCACCTCTTGGATAACCTTTAACTGAATCAGAGAAAAAGGTCCGCCATTATCAATAAAACCGATTCTGTTTGCAGGCACTTGGCATACGTATTCAAAAAAAGCAATGCCCCATGAGAAAGCAATAATTGCTATCAAGGGCCAATTCTTACTAATGCCCGTTTCGCTCAATTTTAAATGACCATACCAAGCGAAAGTCATAAAAATGTTGCTCAATACAAGCAGTAACACGGAATAAACTCCAGACATAACTTTCCTATTTTAAAGTACAACAAACAGAGTACAGAGTACAACTACTATCCAGAAATGCCTTTAGTTACACTCTGCACGGAGTTGTACTCTGTTTTCTATACTTTAATTCAACGCTTTGTCCATTTCTTCAGCGGCATGCTTACCATCACCCATTGCGAGAATTACAGTAGCACCGCCACGAACAATATCACCACCTGCATAGAGCATGGGGATAGAAGATTGCATGTCTTCACCCACGACAATAACGCCCTTACGTCCCGTTTCAAGTCCTTCTACTGAAGCGGGGACAATAGGATTGGGTGACACACCGATAGCAACAACAACAAGATCTACATCAAGAGTTTCAATACCGCCTTCAACGGGAACTGGAGAACGACGTCCTGAAGCATCGGGTTCACCAAGTTCCATGCGCTGCAATACAACTTGCTTTACAGCGCCCTTCTCGTCAGCAATATATTCAATCGGATTGTGAAGCGTGAGGAATTCAACACCTTCCTGCTTTGCATGATGAACTTCTTCAAGGCGTGCTGGCATTTCTTCCTCTGAACGACGATAGATAATCATTGCACGTTCTGCTCCAAGGCGCAAGGCGGTGCGCACTGAGTCCATAGCCGTGTTACCACCACCAACTACTGCTACACGCTTACCAAAGAGAATTGGCGTGTCTGCCTTCTTGTTAGAAGCATCCATCAAGTTTACACGAGTAAGATATTCGTTACTTGACATCACGCCCGTGCTATTTTCGCCCTTGATTCCCATAAAGTTTGGAAGACCTGCACCTGATGCAACGAAGATACCTTCGTAACCTTCTGCTTGAAGTTCTGCAATGGAGATTGTCTTACCAACCACGCAGTCCTTCACAAACTTCACACCGCTCTTCTCGAGATTCTTGATTTCAAACTCAACAATAGCGTTGGGTAAGCGGAATTCGGGGATGCCGTATTTCAACACACCACCAATTTCATGGAGTGCTTCAAAGACTGTCACGTCATAACCGCGAGCAATCATGCTTCCAGCAAATGAAAGTCCAGCGGGACCAGAACCAACCACAGCAACCTTCTTTCCTTTCTTTTCTGCAGGAACAATGGGTTGTGCCAAGTTATGTTCACGCTCGTAGTCAGCAGCAAAGCGTTCGAGATAACCAATCGCCACGGGTTTACCACCTGTCTTAACGTGGATACACTTACTTTCACACTGCTTTTCCTGAGGACATACACGACCACAAACAGCAGGCAAAGCACTTGTTTTCTTAATAACTCGGGCAGCACCTGCAAAGTCACCCACTTCAATATGCTTAATAAATCCAGGGATATTGATGCTTACGGGACAACCTTCAACACAACCTGGATTCGGACAGTCAAGGCAACGCTTTGCTTCCTGTTGTGCTTGTGCAATGCTCAAACCTTGGTTAACCTCTTCCTTCAATTGACGCGCACGATACTCAGGTTCTAATTCGGGCATCACGCAACGCTCAATCTGCATGCGTTCCTTGGGTTTCATCTGCGAACGGAGTTCTGCACGCCAAGCATCATTGCGACCTTCAACATCAGCGTACGCTTCATTGCAATTTACACCTTCAGGGCAACCGCAATCTTTCTTCTCAGCAACCGCTTCGTCTGTCGTTGCTTCAGTAACAGGTTGCATTGCTTCAGTTTCTTCACGCTTGAAAGCAGACATACGCTTCAACATTTCGTCGAAGTCAACTTGATGGCCATCAAATTCGGGACCGTCAACACACACGAATTTTGTCTGACCACCTACCGTTATACGACAAGCACCACACATTCCCGTACCATCTACCATAATCGTATTCAATGATACATCCGTGGGAATTTCATATTTCTTTGTGAGTAAGCAAACAAACTTCATCATGATTGCAGGACCAATAGCAAAACACTTGTCCACCTTCTCACGCTGAATGACACTCTCAATACCCTGAGTCACGAGACCATGCTGACCATACGAACCATCGTCGGTCATAATAATCACCTCATCACTATGCTTGCGCACTTCTTCTTCAAGAATAATCAATTCCTTAGAACGACCTGCCAAAACGGAAATCACACGATTACCCGCCTTCTTGAGCGCAACAATAATGGGCAACATAGGCGCAACACCTACACCACCACCGGCACATACTACTGTGCCAAAGTTATCAATATGTGTAGCCTTACCTAATGGACCTACAACGTCCAATATATCATCACCCACATTCAACTTGCAAAGTTCTGTTGAAGTCTTACCAACAGTCTGAATCACCAAAGTAATCGTCCCCTTTGCAGGGTCAGAATCTGCTATAGTTAGGGGTATACGTTCGCCCTTTTCGCTCAAACGAATAATTACAAAATGACCAGCTCGACGCGAGCGAGCAATTAAGGGCGCCTCTACTTCAAGTTTAAAAACCTTTTCGGAGAATTGCTCCTTGCTAACAATCTTACTCATTATATTATATATAGTTTAATTTTTCCACGCAAAAGTACATTATTATTCCGAACCAACAAACCAAGCGTTTGGAAAAGTAAAAAAATGTCGCCCATATAGGCATTTTAGTAGAAAAATGTTAATTTTATAGAGCAGAAACTTAAATAATGTTTACTGAGATAAAAAACACAACCGAAAACTTTGTATAGTGCAAAAAGTTTTCTTCCTTTGCAAACATAAAGGAACAAAGAATGCGAAAATTAGCATAGCTAATCAATTTTATTTTAGACATTATTTAAAACCATTCAAGCCTATGAAACGCATAAAGTTAACATTCTTGATGAGCGTGCTTTCCGTGTGTAGCATGATGGCGCTCCCCTATTCGACAGCAAGTCGTGAAGCCCTCTTCCTGACTGACAAGATGGCTTACGAATTAAACCTTTCCTACGATCAATACGACTATGTATATCAAGTCAACTTAGACTACTTCCTAAATATCAATTCTGCGTATGATTGCACGGGAAAATATTGGAAATACCGAAACCTTGACCTCGGTTGCATCCTTCATGATTGGCAGTATGCGCTCTATAAGGCGACCTCCTATTTTTTCACCCCCATAAAATGGGTACATTCCGCTTGGCATCATTGCGTTTATGACCATTACCATCATGGTCTTCACTATTTTAAAAAGCCCAAATGTTATAGTTCATACAGAGGCAGTAATTGGCATAACCGCAAACATCACGCGCATAGTCCCTACTCACATCACAAAGCAAAACCAGGTTTAGGCATGCGTGATAAATATTACAAGAATGGTAAACCTGCAGACAAGCACCATCCTTCCGCCCAGCGCCCAGTAAACAGAAACGATAAGGGTCGCCCCAGCGCCAACCATAAGACCAACAGACCTCAAACCGAGCGACCTTCTTATGACAGACCTCATAAGAGCGAGCGTCCACAAACAAGCACGCCAACTCGTACCCCACAAAGAACAAACACAAAGGCACAACGTCCCCAACGTTCAACCACATCTAAACCCGCATCGCGAGGAACTTCAGAAAGAGGCAATAACAGAAGGGACTTTGGAAGATAAAGTGCAGGAACTATAATTAATATGTGAAAAACAAAAAGAGACTGATGTTCAAGGAAATCAGTCTCTTTTTTATTTATTATTGCTATCTATTTAAAAATAATAGTTCTATTGCTCTAAATTAACTTCCTCGAGCGTGTACTTGCTACTTCCATCAAAGCAGTGGGTGCAGAGTTGGCACTTAGGCAGACCGATGCTATCAACAAGATCTTCGATAGTGCTATATTTCAATGTTTATCAAATAGAAAAGAAGTCAAACACTTAGTAATAACAGCATCTGGTGGCCCATTTAGAAATTCTAGCATTGAAGAAATGGAAGACGCCAATTTAGATGAAGCGCTCAAGGTTTTTAGTGCTGTCGCCTTCAAATTCCTGAATAAGTTGGCGCGTTATGAGTTCCATATCGCTCTTCGACGAAGTGAAGTTAAGGAAAGGACAACCATGGAAGAGAGGAGGACAAGCAATACGCATGTGTACTTCGTTAGCACCATCGGCAAAAAGTTCTTTCGCCTTGTCACGGAGTTGCGTTCCTCTCACAATACTATCATCACAGAAAAGCACACGCTTTCCGCGCAACATTTCACGATTGGTGATGAGTTTCATCTTTGCTACAAGCGAGCGCAAGTCTTGATTTCGGGGAGTGAAGGAACGGGGCCAAGTGGGTGTATATTTCGAAATGGCGCGACGGTAAGGAATACCATGCCCAGCGGCATAACCAAACGCCATTCCAACACCTGAATCAGGAATACCACAACAGAAATCGGCCTCTGTGGGGTCAGTCTTCCCCATTGCTTCACCACACTTGAAGCGCACGTCTTCCACATTAATGCCTTCGTAACAAGATGTGGGGAATCCGTAATACACCCAAAGGAAAGAGCATACTTGCATGCGCTTGTTGGGAGCGCGCAATTGGTCGATGCCGTTAGGGCGAAGGTGTACGATTTCACCAGGACCGAGGTAGGTATAGATTTTATACCCGAGATTGTGAAAGGCTGTTGATTCGCTAGTTACAGCCATTGCACCTTCCTTCATACCAATAACCACGGGAGTTCTACCCCACGAATCACGAGCTGCAATGATGCCGTTTTCAGTAAGGAGCAAGAGGGAGCATGAACCTTTAACTTCGCGAAAAACATTTTCGATACCTTCAACGAAAGTACGACCGCGAATGATGAGCAGGGCGATAAGTTCTGTGGGGTTAATTCGACCAGAACTAAATTCAGACAAGTGAAGACCTTCGTCAAGCAAGCGTTGGGCTAATTGCTCTATGTTATTAATACGCGCTACGGTGACGATGGCAAAACGTCCAAGGTGAGAGTTCATCAACAACGGTTGTGCATCAGTGTCACTGATAATGCCAATACCGGCATTTCCATGGAACTCATCAAGTTCAGCCTCAAAGCGAGTGCGGAAATACGTGTTCTCTAAATTGTGAATGGAGCGTGAGAAACCGCGTTCGCTACAATAAGTGGCCATACCTCCACGACGCGTGCCGAGGTGAGAATTATAGTCCGTTCCGTAAAACAAGTCGGTGATGCAAGGTTGCTGACTCACCGTTCCGAAAAAACCTCCCATATAATTAATTGTGGAATTTTTAACTTAAAACGCAAAGTTACGTTTCTGCATTTTTTCTGCAAAGTGTCGAGGTTAAAATTTTAAAATTCCATTTGCAGATTTTTATGGTATAAGTGACGTTTGCAATGCTGAACAAACATTTTTTGTAAAGCATTGCAAGAGCTTAAAAGGACGAGGGAATTACGTAGGCATAACTTTAGACTACTCCTTAGATTTTCCGAAACTCACTTTTGCTCCGCTCTCTACGTTTTGCGTAATCCAAACGTTTGCCCCAATGACCGCGTCACGTCCGATTGTTACACGTCCCAAAATGGTTGCATTAGAATAAACAATAACTCCGTCTTCAAGGATTGGGTGGCGCGGAATGTGCTTAATGGGATTACCATCTGCATCAAGGGGGAAACTCTTTGCCCCGAGCGTTACACCTTGATATAACTTTACATGATTGCCAATGATGCAGGTGGCACCAATAACTACGCCAGTGCCATGGTCAATCGTGAAATGCGTACCTATTTGAGCGGCAGGATGAATATCAATTCCCGTTTCGCTATGTGCCATTTCGGTAATTATACGCGGAATGAGAGGCACATTCAACAGATGGAGTTCATGCGCAAAACGATAACACGTAAGCGCCTTGATGACAGGATAACAACAAATGACCTCTGCACGACTATGCGCCGCAGGGTCACCCATATATGCGGCCTCAACATCCGTAGCAAGAATGTCACGAAGATGAGGGAGTCGTTCAATAATTTGAGTGGCACAAAGTTCAGCGCGTTTCCTACAACTGCACTTGACACAATCCCTCTCTGAATGGCAATCAAAGCAAAGTCCCGCCTCAATTTGTTCGGTAAGCAACAGATAAAGACGCTCTAAGGCAGTTCCAATATGATAAGGGATTGTAGTGGCATTCAACACCGAGCGTCCATAATAACCAGGAAATATCACCGACCGCACCAGCAGAATAATTTCCTCAAGCGAGACGCCTGAGGGCAATCGTTCATTCTGATTGCGCTGGAGAAACAAATCAGGATGTTGAGATAAATCAGATAGATGCTCAGTGGTCGTATTTAGAATATGAATCTTTTGGTGCATAGTAAATTAGTTTTCTTTTTCAGCCAACACTGAGATATACCTACTTCCAGTGTCGGGAAGAATCGTTACAATAGTGGCATTCTTAAAGTTGGAGCGTTGCGAAATCTTCATCGCCGCTTTAATAGCAGCACCAGATGAGATTCCAGCAAAGACACCTTCGTGAGTCATTAACTCACGCACACCCTCGAGCGCTTCGGCATCAGTGATCTGAATCACCTCATCCACTAAGTCAGCGTCATAAATCTTCGGAAGAAAACCTGCGCCGATACCTTGAATAGCATGTGCCCCTGGGTTTCCTCCAGAAAGAACAGGTGAAGACTTGGGTTCAACCGCCACAATATGAATCTGAGGGTTCAAACGTTTGAGTGCACGCGCCACTCCCGTGAGTGTTCCACCCGTTCCTACACCCGCAATCACCACATCAACCTTTCCATCTGTGTCATTCCAAATTTCGACACCTGTTGT
>CALCUV010000332.1 GCA_937906765.1 uncultured Prevotella sp. | reverse complement strand
ATGATCAATTGCGGTTGTCAGGCTCTCCTTGGATCTATTGAGGTTCTTAATATCCTGCTGAGCTGCTTGCTCGTCAATGGTAATCTTTCCGTTTTCATCTACAACTTGTGCCAACATTTTGCAAAGTGTGTTGATGGGATTGGCAACGGCGCCCCCGAAATGTCCAGAGTGGAGGTCGCGATTGGGACCTGTCACTTCGATTTCCCAATATGCCAAACCGCGAAGCCCTGTTGTGAGCGAGGGGAGTTCAGCGCTGAGCATGCTGGTGTCACTTACGAGGATAATGTCGGCTTTCAGCAGTTCCTTATTAACTTCAAGGAATCCGCCAAGCGAAGGACTTCCGATTTCTTCTTCACCCTCGAAGATAAACTTCACGTTGTGGCGTAAGAGGTTGTGTTTCAACAAGTATTCAAAGGCTTTTACCTGAATCATGGCCTGACCCTTATCGTCGTCAGCGCCACGTGCGAAAATCTTTCCGTCGCGCACTTCGGGTTCAAAGGGATTGCTGTGCCAGAGTTCAAGAGGTTCGGCGGGCATTACGTCGTAATGCGAGTAAATAAGCACCGTCTTCGTAGCGCCAGGAATCATCTTTTCGGCATAGACCAAGGGATTTCCCGAAGAAGGCATGATTTCGGCACGGTCAACTCCGGCTTCAAGCAAAAGTTCTTTCCAACGTTTGGCACAACGCACCATGTCGTCTTTTCTTTTAGGCAAAGCGCTGATGCTGGGGATACGGATGAGCGAGAAGAGTTCCTTAAGAATGCGCTCTTCGTTTTGAGCGATGTAGGTTTTGATAGGCATAGGATGGAATGAATGTTTTATGTCGTGTTTAAAATTTTAAATGCGCGTCTGAAAGTGGACTGGAGGAAAAACTAAACCTTACTTAGTGGTTCTTAAGTGGCACTTAATTCGTCTAAAGTGGCACTTAATTTTTCCTAAGTGGCACTTTGTTTGGGGCGTGTATAATCCTATGGGCTTTAAGCGTTTAAGTCGTAGCGGATTTCGAGTTTGTTTTTTGCCACTTGCTCACCGTTGAGGGCGAGGGTGTAATGGGCGCAGAAGTGGGATTCGGAGGGCGCTTCGTGATGTTGAAGCAGGGTGGTGTGAATCTCCATTTCAAACGACCCATTGGGAGTGTGATACCAGTTGTGGGTAGTTGTTTGGGGTTGAAACACCATCTGTGTGGTCAGACTCCCTTTGCGCACCAATCGGGCGTGACCGTCGCCGATGAATAAGCGAGTCGTGCCGTGCTCAGGTTCTTCGTAGGTGAGCAGGGTGAGGTTCCCTTGGCGTTGCGAGGTGCCCTCGAAAGATTGCTTGATGACTTCCGTGCCGTTTATCGTTTCAGTAGTGAGAATCGTCGTAATACGCATGGTCGTGAGTGTCGGTTAGGGAAGCAGGATTTTCTTTCCGTTGCGGATGTAAATGCCTGATTTTTTAGGGCGTGAGAGCAGGTGGCGCCCATCAATCGTGTACCATTCATCGTTTCGCTCATCGGAGTGTGACGGTGAGTGAATGCCGTCCGTCGAAGGCGTGGTGAAGGTGATAAGTCCCGCATCGTGCCAGTCATATTTCACCTTGAACGTATAGGTTGTGGCAGGCTTGAGATTGCGAAAGATGATGGTGTCGGTGTGTTCCTCTCCCGGATTGAGGTAAAGGACGTGTGACTGCTGGTAAGCCCCCGTGTAGTCACGGCAAGTCATGCCCTCGTCCAAGAAATAGCGTTGCAAAATTCCCGCACGCGCTTCGGCAACGGAGGAGTTGCGAATGGTCACCTGTAACTGCACCTCTTCCGCGCTGGGGAAAGTTGGGGCGCTGATGGTGTGCTTCAGAATGTGTCTGACGTTAGGAATAACCTCAACGTCAATAGTTTTCAACACCAGACTATCGTCAGGAGAAATGCGCAACTGGCGGTTGCCCGTTTCTGTAAATCGGGCATCAACCACAATCTTTCGCGCTTCGCCGGCGGCAAGGGTTATGCCCGTGAGGGCAACGTAATCGCCTTGCTCAAAAATCAGAGTGTCGGTCGGCGCATTGGTGAAGAGTTCGAAGGGAGTGGTGAGTGTTTGCTCGGATGTGTTGCGCAGGTGTAAGGCAATAGGGGTGAATTTCCCCTCTTGAGGAGGGATGAGCGCGTACATGCTGTCAATGACCACTTCCATGCCCGAACGGGTCAACGTGTCGGGCAAACTGACGGAAATCTTGTCGGGATGGAGCAATAGGACTTCCTGATTGCAGAAAAAACCTTGGGCGGCCTGCGCATCACGCTTGTTTTCGGCATCCTCATAAAAGGCCAAAACGTCCAGGCGGAAGTAACCGTCGTAAGCGCCTCCGTAACCCCAATTCACATGAAAGAAACCCTCGGCATCAATGCCGTCAATGACGAAGGCATGTCCCTCAATGAACTGTGTGTAACCCGCATAGAGCACAGGGCGCCCCTCGCGCACTTCGTTAGCAATCATGCTTACCCACGCCTGTGGGGCATACTTATAACTGTCCGCATAATGCACGAATCCATAACCGAATGCGCGCTTCAAGGGTTCCACCAATCGGCGCACATTAGCGCCACTTTCCGAAACGCCCCAGTTCATGCGCGCCGCCATTCCGCAATATAAATTCAAACGAGCAATAGCGTCGAGCGCTTCTGGTGAAGCCGCCTCCGTGTCATAGTTATCCAAAATGAGGCGAGTGTCTATGCGCGTACCGGGAAGGACATCGGGGATGGCGTAATGCGCTGTTTCCCATCCGTGAAGCGTATCTTGAAGCACGATTTCGCGTTGGTAATACGTCAGACATTCTTCCAATGCCGTGGCTACGCAACCCACGACGCACCGACTCTCGCTCACCGTGCCGTCTT
>CALCUV010000331.1 GCA_937906765.1 uncultured Prevotella sp. | reverse complement strand
CCAACACGGCAACGTGGGCAACACCCGACGTCACGGCTGAAGCACCCACAATGGCGCGTTGCTGACCGTCAATCACTACGGGAGCCGTGGATTTCCACGCATTGGACTTTGCATCGTAATAAAGACCATCGGAATGAACATACGCCGTGTCTGACTCCGTGGCAGGAGCAAAACCGCCAAAGACGTAGAAGTGCTTGCTTATAGCCGCGGATTGCACGACACCAGCAGGTTGCTTACGCACACGTCCGGGAAGGGGAGCGAGGGATTCCCAAGCATTGCCAAATTCATACACCTTGCCAATGTTATTCCACTCACACTTAAGGCGGTAAGCAGAATTGGTTTCACCCCCAGCCACATAGATGTACTTGTCATCATAACCACCCGCCGCTTCGCTCTTGGCTTCGGGCAATGCGGGGAGTTGCTTTGCTTGGAGTTGGCCGTCGGTTTCAGAAACAAAATAAACGGCAGACGAAGCTCCATCAGCTCCCGCACCACCAATGCACACAAGTCCTTCATTAAGTTGTACGCTCACACCATAAGCAAGGGCGGGAATCGTAAGTACCTGCTTGTCCCACTTCTGACCATCAAAGGTGAAGACAGTGTTGTAAAACTGCTTTGTGCCCCCTTCGGCGGCGGGAGTGGCGGGGAAGTTGCAACCGCCAAGGACTACGATATTGTTGCCCACAACGCCCGCAAAGGGAGCTGAAACTCCCTGCCCCGTTGACACCTCAAGGGAAGCAAGGGCGTTAAAATTGACTTGATTGAACCTATTGTCATTTTGAGCAAATGCTCCCACCGTGGTGACCACGAGCAGGAGCACAAGCGTAAATATTCTGTTGAGAAACTTCATACCTTATTTATTGCAACGTTCAAAGAAGTTAATGGCTTCGAGTTCTTGCTTCATGCGCGCTTCTTCCTCATCCGTCATGTTTTGGAAGGGTGTGCGGTTAGGACCGAGGTCAAGACCAATCAACTTCATGATGCGCTTACCGCCCACGATATTACCGCGGAAATGGCATATCACGTCAATAACGTCTTGTGCAAACTCCTGGAGTTCGCGCGCCTTTTCAAGGTCGCCTTGATTCCACGCTTCGATAATGCCTGAAAGGACAGCACCGTTGTAGTTCGTTGTGCCACCAATGCCACCCTGAGCGCCGCCCATAGCGAGGCAAGGAAGGATGGTTTCGTCTTGTCCGTGGAGCATGTCAAACTTGCCATTCTTATAACGGCGGCAACGGTTGTATTCGTAGAGACTCTCAAACGTGTACTTGATGCCGGCAAAGTTGGGGATACGTCCGTCAACGGCCTTTAAGAAATCAAGCATAGAGAGGAAAGCACCATTGAAGGCGGGGATGTGGTAGAAGTAGAATGGAAGGTCAGGAGCACCTGAAGCAATTTCTTCACAATACTTCACAAGTTCCTCAATGCGAGCAACTTTTGGGAACGGAGGAGCCATTACGGCAACACCCCATGCACCAATCTTTTGAGCGTGAGCGGCAAGGCGATTACTGCTCTTCACGCAGGTGCTGCCCACGTGAACAATCACCTTGAAACCTTCGGGAGCGGCAGCCATCCATGCTTCAGCAAGTTGCATGCGCTCTTCTTCGGTGAGCATATAGCCTTCACCTGAACTACCATTGATAAACACACCCTTCAAACCATTGCGAGCAAGCAAGGCGGCATAAGCAGGGATGGGTTCGAAATTCACCGATCCATCGGCATAAAAGGGAGTAAAGGGGGCGTTAATAAGTCCAACAATCTTTTCCATATCTTATTTATAGTTTGGCACTTATATCACTTTGTTATTCCCATCCTAAAGCACTCGCACCAAGCACGGCAGCTTCGCTACCATTGAGCGTAGAGACGAGGAGTTTTGCCTTGCCCTTATAAACGAAGAGCACATTTTCATCGTAAGCACGCTTGATGGGGTCCATGATGTAATCACCAGCCTTTGTCAAACCGCCGAAGAAGATGAAGGCCTCGGGAGAACTGAAGGCCGCAAAGTCAGCACATGCCGCACCGAGGCGACGACCGGTTTCTTCAAAGATTTCGAGCGCCAATTTATCGCCCTGTTCCGCCGCTTGGAACACCTCGAAAGAGGTGATTTCATCGGGGTTGAGTTGGCGAAGAAGACTTGCCTCTGTGCTTCCTTCCAACACAAGGCGCGCCGTGCGTGCCACACCCGTTGCCGAGCAATATGTTTCCAAGCATCCCTTACGTCCGCATCCACAAGGGCGAGCGCTTTCGGTGTGATCTACAATCACGTGACCCAATTCTCCGGCAAAACCGTCAGAACCGTAAATCACGCGTCCATCACACACAATGCCAGAACCGACACCAGTGCCCAAAGTAATCATGATGAAATTCTTCATGCCACGAGCGGCACCATAAGTCATTTCACCCATAGCCGCCGCATTGGCATCGTTAGTTACGCGCACGGGCACACCAAGGGCGTCGCTAAAGAGCTTTGCGATAGGCACTATGCCCTTCCACTCCAAGTTTGCGGCATTGTCAATCGTACCTGTATAGTAATTCGCATTGGGCGCACCAATACCCATACCCTTAATCATTTCGATACCTCCAACGAGGTCGAGAGCGGGTTGGAGCGCTTCAACGGCCGTCTTTACATATTCTTCAACATTCTTATAACCACGTGTCTTAATGGCCGTTTGTGCCTTAATGATACCACGTGCATCAACAATACCAAATACGGAGTTTGTACCCCCCATGTCAAGACCAATTACATAGGGCTTTTCTAAAGTTTGATCCATTGTAATTTATATTAAATTAGTTTATTTGTAAAAAGAATAAGTTTGGTTTGGGAAATAACCCCCTATACCTTCTTTGTTAAGTTATCTTACGCGCCGAAAAGGGGATGTCAGATGCACCACAAAGCGACAATTCGATTAAAGTTAAGAAAATCCAACCTTCTCAACTCTGCAAATATACACATATTTAGATAATTAAACTTTAATTTGAGAAATAAATGTAGCATTTTCTTAGCTAAACAGGGCATTCACGGCACGTATGGGCAAGGATTGAGTGGTGATTTAACCGCTTACCTACTTTAACTTGGCAAAACTTAGCAATAAGGTCTTCTTCCCCACCCCTTGGAAATCAACAATAGCCTTGGTGCTATTTCCGCTTCCCTCAAGCGTGAGAATTTTACCCAATCCGAAGCGTTCATGCTCGACAATATCACCAATAGCAAAACCTACGCCCATAGATGACTTGGGCACAGAAGATGATGATGACGCCGTCGCGGGGGACAATTTATCAGGCGTAGGCACATGCGAAACGGGTTTCATCGTAGGCGTTGGGCGCAAGATGCTGGGTTTCGGTGAGGCATTCGTAGGATTTGAGGAATGAGATGAGAAAGAAGAGGGTTGAGACGGTTTAGGAATCGCATTGCCCAAGAAGTAGCGTTGGGGAATATTCTTTAAAAAAGAACTCTCCGTGCAATATTGAAATTGTCCCCATTTAAAGCGCGTTTTAGCGTATGACAGGTAACAATATTTCTTAGCACGTGTGACCGCCACATAAAACAGACGGCGCTCTTCTTCAATCTCTTTGTGCGAAAAACTGGCGGATTCAGCGGGGAAAAGTCCCTCTTCCATACCCGTGACAAAGACGGCATCAAATTCAAGTCCCTTAGCGGCGTGAACGGTCATGAGGCTCACGCGGGGTTCGTCGCTATCTTTTTGGTCGGCATCAGTTAAGAGAGACACTTTTGACAAGTAATCGGTGAGAGTGAGTTTCTCAATGCCTTGTTCTTCACGTTGCTCCGTTTCCATTTCCGCCATTGCACTAATAAGTTCATCCAGATTTTGCAATTTTGCGGTCCCCTCCGTGCCCTCACCTTCTAAATCTTTATGAATGCCTTCATTAAAGATAATTTGCTTAGCGAGTTCATAGACGGACATTCCTTGCTCGGCTTGCATGGCATACATAAAAATGCTTTGAGCAAATTCTTGCAAGCGTCTGGCCGTTGTTCCAGAAATGGATAAGCCACATGCCGAAGGATTTTGAGCGGCAAAAAGGAAAGGCATTTCATGCTCTATTGCCGCCATCTTTAGTTTATTTATGGTCGTATCTCCAATGCCACGACGAGGGTAATTCACAATGCGCTTAAAGGCTTCTTCATCACTCGTATTAGCGATTAAACGGAGGTATGCCAAGAGGTCCTTCACTTCTTTGCGTTGATAAAATGAAAGCCCTCCGTAAATGCGATAAGGGATATTTTGAAGGCGGAAGGCATCTTCAAACGAGCGACTCTGAGCATTTGTGCGGTAAAGCACGGCGATATCAGAATGCCCTACTCCCTTTTGTCGATTTAAGCGCTTAATTTCGGAAGCAACCCTATAACTTTCATCCTTATCACTTGCCGTAGCAAAGAGTTGCAAGGCATCGCCTTCGCCTTGGTTGCTATAAATGTGCTTGGGAATCTGATTCTGATTGTGAGCGATAATCGCGTTTGCGGCACCGACTATCGTACCCGTGCTTCGGTAATTACACTCTAACTTAATGACCTTCGCCGTGGGGTATTGGCGCGTAAATCCTAAGATATTCTCAATTCTGGCACCACGAAATCCATAAATACTTTGTGCATCATCACCCACCACACTTATGCATGACTCAGGAGTTGTGAGTTGAGAGATGATTTGATGTTGCACATAATTCGTGTCTTGATACTCATCAACCAGGATATAAGTGAAACGTTGGAGATAACGCAAGCGGATGTCTTCATGTGCGCGGAAAAGGCGATATGTTTCCACCAGAAGATCGTCAAAATCCATGGCATTTGCTTGTCGGCAACGATTCTTATAACGCTCATAAATAGCATAAATCTCGGGCATATTCGCTATCATATCTGACTTACGCTGAACGGCATCGGCACGATAATCTTCAGGCATAACGAGTCGGTTCTTGGCAGCCGAAATACGCGATAAAACCGCGGAGGGTTTGTAAATCTTGGTGTCTAACTCCATTTCCTTAATAATGGAATTGAGCAAGGATTGCGCGTCACTTTGGTCGTAAATAGTGAAATTGGATGTGTAACCAATATGTTGCGCCTCAAACCTAAGAATACGACCGAAAAGACTATGAAAAGTGCCCGACCATAAATGCTTTGCTATATCCCCATCCACCAACTTTGCTATACGCTCGTTCATCTCGCGTGCGGCCTTGTTGGTGAAGGTTAGGGCTAAAATTTGCCAAGGCATTACTCCTTGACGGAGCAAATAGGCAATTTTATAAGTTAGCACACGCGTCTTACCCGAACCCGCACCTGCTAAAATGAGTGTAGGTCCGTCGCAATAAGTTACCGCATTTAATTGCGCTTTATCTAAATAGTTTTGTAAGTCTTGCATAAAGTAATTTTTGAGGTTTACAAAATTACAAAAATAATGCAGATGATTTAGTGTGCGGATTACATTTTTATGATGTGTAATGTTGAACTTATACGCATTTCGTAATGAAGAACATCCGATAGAAAGGTTAATAGTTTTATAAAAACAGACATACCCACCCTTCTATCTTTAGCAATAAAACAACGGACAACAAGCGACATATATCGTTCACTTGCTGTCCGTTAATGGTATTAATTAGACGCTTTATTCAGCATCCTTTTGTTCGTTTTCGGCAATAAGTTTGTTCTGAATATCACCAGGAACGAGTTCGTAAGAAGCAAACTTCATGATGAACGAAGCGCGACCACCAGTGATTGAACTCAAGGTTGTTGAATAAGTTGACATTTCCTTCAAAGGTACCTTTGCTTGCAACTTTTCGTAACCATTTTCTGAGTTCATACCTACAATCATACCACGACGTCCCTGAAGATCGCTCATCACGTCACCCATCTTATCGGCGGGCACGAATACTTCTACGTCATAGATAGGTTCGAGAATCTTAGGGCCTGCATTCTTGAAGGCCTCACTGAAGGCGTTGCGACCGGCGAGCATGAAGGAGAGTTCGTTAGAATCTACGGGGTGCATCTTACCATCGTAAACAACTACGCGCACGTCGCGAGCGTAACTACCAGTAAGAGGTCCTTGCTCCATACGGCTCATGATACCCTTAAGAATTGCGGGCATGAAGCGTGAATCGATAGCACCACCAACTACGCTATTGATGAACACTAACTTACCGCCCCATTCAAGTTCCACTTCTTCCTTACCCTTGATGTTTACACGGATTTCTTGACCACCGAATGTGTAAACCGTTGGGTCGGGCATACCATCTTGATAAGGTTCAACAATGAGGTGCACTTCACCAAACTGACCAGCACCACCTGATTGCTTCTTGTGGCGATAATCGGCACGAGCGGCCTTGGTGATTGTTTCGCGATAAGGAATGCGTTGTTGATAGAATTCAATCTGAATCTTATCAATATTTTCAAGACGCCACTTGAGGGTGCGCAAGTGGAATTCACCCTGACCATGAACGAGAATCTGACGCAATTCCTTGCTTTGTTCTACTTCCCATGTGGGGTCTTCCTGACGCATGCGTGTGAGCGCCGCCATCATCTTTTCTGTATCTGCCTCGTTAATGGCACGAATAGCACGTGTGTATTTCGCATTGGGATACTTAATGAAGTTGAAGCGGTTTTCACAATCCTTTGCATTAAGAGTGTTGCCTGTGCGAACGTCTTTCAACTTAACAGAGCAACCGATGTCACCAGCAGAGAGTTGTTCTACCTTTTCACGGTTGGCACCCGAACAAACAAAAATCTGAGACATGCGTTCCTTAGAACCACGATCGGCATTCGTCAAATCATCACCTTCCTTAAGCACACCACTCATCACCTTAAAGTATTGAACTTCACCGATATGGGGTTCTACACCTGTCTTAAAGAAATAAACTTTAACATAATATCCCATACTTCTTTTTGGTTTTATACCCGCACTATCTATA
>CALCUV010000330.1 GCA_937906765.1 uncultured Prevotella sp. | reverse complement strand
TCCTGCGCCTGCGCCAGCAGATTGCACAGCATGTTCCCGCGGATGGGCAGGCCATCCCCCGGCAGGTCGTACATCCATGTGGCGCGCAATAATACGGCGGTTTCATCTACTTCCGCAATTCGTAGTTCAGCTTCCAGTTTGTGGCGACCGTAAACGTTTTCGGGGCGTACGGCAATCGTTTCGGGGAGTCCGCCAAGTTCTTCGTTGCCGTTGTAAATCTGATCGGAGGAGAAGAAAATGAATTTTGCACCCACCGCTTTGGCTGCCTGTGCCATGTTTACGGCACCGAGAACGTTAATAGCATAACTCTCATCGGGGTGTTGCTCACAATGCCATGTATTAGAGATAGCCGCGAGGTGGAGCACAACATCTGGTTTTTCGGCGCTCACATAGCGTAGCGCCGATTCGGCATTATCAATGGGGAGTTCGGCATGCGAGGGCGTGAGCAAGGTATATTTGTCTTTCCAACGTACAACGAAGCGACTACCAACGAAACCTGTAGCGCCGGTGATGAGGATTGATTTCATGATTTTTTACGTATTTAGATTAAACACGTAGGCGAGTAAATAGACTAACGGACTACAGTTAGCAGATAACGACGTTTTTTTATAGTTGTCTGTTGACTGTAGTCCGTTGTCAATATGATGCTTTATCGAACAACTATCTTTTCACCATTCACAAGGTAGATTCCTTGGTTAAGGTTGAGGCACAACTTGCCAACAATGCTACGACTGATAACAAGGCGACCGCTGAGGTCATAGATGTTTACCATTTGAGGTGAAGAACTATTGATTGTTACGCCACCCTTCACAACTTCAATGATAGGTTCAGAAGGAGTAGTGACTTCTTCAATGCCAACAGTGCCGTCTGTGTTTTGTTGTCCCTTCTTTTGGTACACGCGAATCCAGTCAAAAGTGGTCTCGTAAGTATGGTTTTCATCGGCGGGTTTTGCCCAAGCACCATTACCTACGCTCTGATTGAGGATGAGGTAGAAATGCTTGTTGAAAGGCCACTGACCCTGGTTAAGCGCATTGGAATCGGTAGATTTGTTATAGGTACCCACAAGTTTTCCATCCACATACCAATTCAGAGAAGTTTCATCCCACTCAAGTCCGTAGGTGTGGTAGCGGTCGAGTTTCACAGGCGTGTTAAAACTTGACTGAGGACCTTGATGGAGATTGTAGGTCCAGTTAGAGTGAATGGTGTGGTAACTACGTTCTTCCGTATCGATAACTTCCCAAATATCAATTTCACCAGCATTAGGCCAACCCTTACTGTTATCTGCCGGCATCATCCAAATGGCAGGGAAATTGCCAATCCAAGGATTGCTCAAGGCACGACATTCTACCTTACCATAAGTAAAAGCAAACTTACCCTGCGACTTCACTCCGCCTGTAATCATCGGAACGGGGTCTTCGTCTTGATAAGGATTGGGAATGGCACGGGTAACTAACTTGCCGTCGTTGATGAAATAAACTTCGGGGCGGTCTGCCAACCAACGGTTCCACGTAGCACCCTGACGCTCGCAACTCACCCACTTAGATTCATCGGGGCGAGAACCATCGGGCAGGTTAAATTCGTCACTGAACACAAGTTCATACTCAGTGTTTTCAGTGGGTTGGAACGACGCTGAAATAACAATGTCACCATTCATCTTCTTCGCCGGAATGGTATAATTCTTTGCATCAACCGTGTATTCTTCCCACTGACGGTTGCCGTGAACGAACTCAGGACCATTAAGGTTATGCCCGTGGCGGATAACTATTTCACTTGCTTTGAAACCAGAAACCGCAGGAGTGGGCACAATGGGTAATGTAGTATAGGGAGTGATAAAGAGGGGAAGTCCTGTGTTTTGACTGCCGTTGATACTGCCGTTTTCGGTGAGCACTTCAAGTGAATGCTTTTCGTTGTGAACGTTCAGAAGGAAGTCAATGACGCTTCCATTCGCCACATTGATAGTTGTACTTCCTGCAGGTTCGGTATTGTCGTAATCTACCTTGAGACGTGCGCGATACACACCCGTAGGCAATACCGCCGGAATCGTAAATTCAGGGAGCGCACTTGCTTCAGCGTCAATTGCAGACGCTTCGCCAAGACTGTTCTTGCCGTTTACGTAGGTGTAACTAACAAGTTCGCCACTGAGAGTGGGCATATCGTTGGCATCAAGCGTCGCAGCAAACTGCCCGTCTTGGTTGAAGTCAACGTAGAAATAGACGTGAGGAATCGTACCTTTATAGGAAAGTTTTGCAGAAAGTTGTTGGCCGGGAATAACATGCACTTCGTTGGTTGTCAGGTCGTAATAAACCGCAGTGCTTGTACGTGAAGGTGAAATAGTTCCGACTGACGTACCATTAACAAGGAATTCAGCGCGCGTCAATTTATTATCCGTGTTGGGAAGTTCAAGTGACGCATCAAAACCTAAGGGGTAATCTCCCTGCACTTCGTTAGCGCCGGTTTTTTCTGCGAAAATCGCCGTAATGCTTACGTCACCATTCATGCAATGTGCGGGAAGCGTAACTTTACCCTCCTTAAATAAATAAGCGGGAATAACCTCCTCGGTCCATTGTTGGAGTCCGTAAAGGTCGGCAGTAGCAGAAAGATTATAACCATGGCGAACGATAAGACCATCACACACATAACCGTCGTTGGGCGTAACTGTGAGGGTTAAGGGGTTGCCAAAGGGAACTGTAGCACAGAGAGCATTGCCCTCAGCATCAAGAATCTTACCATTAGATGCCTCGGTTTGAAGATTGCAAGCATCTCCGTGGATGTTAACTAAGATGTCGCAAATCGCACCACCGTTTTTCAAAATGCCATTACCGTCTTCCGTTCTACCAGCAGGGTCGATGCAATCCCAGTCAACCTTGTAGCGCATGCGGTAAAAACCATAAGGAAGATCGGAAGGGATGGTGAAAGCGGGAGGATTCAAGATGTTGCCATTGGAATTTGTTGTGCCCTCGCTGTTACACGCAAAACCATCCGCACAATTAAAATAAGAGAATGACATAATGTCACTGCCTTCTGAGATTGTGCCGTCATTGCCAATCAAAGCGTCAAAGACTCCATCATTTCCGCGGTCGAGATAAACATAACCGTTCATCCAATTGCCCGAAAACTGGAAGGTGGGCGTAACTGTTTCGCCGGGTTTTGCTGAGAACTGTTGTGTTGAAACAAGGTTGAAAACTGTTGACGAAGTTGAGACGCTCGCGCTTTGATAACCGTCAGTGGCGGAGTTGAGCGCAATGCCGTTTAGACGACGTGAACCATGCGTGTAAGTTTGATCAAGAGGAAAGTTAATGGAATAATTATCCGCTAACGGTGTAGCCTCAGTAAGTGGCGTGAGAGGGTAAGTCTGAGCAGTTGCTGCCAAACTAATTCCGCAGAGTAAGGATAGGATGGGTTTGTTCATAATATGAGGTTTGTTAATAGTCGAAACGTGTTTCCAGGAATATGAAAAATGAACGAGACGCTTTCAAGTTAGTGCCCCAAAAAGGGACTACTTTGGGGGGCTTAGAACAGGAGCAAAAACTAAAATAGAATTAGGAAAAACTTAGTGTAATAGAATCGCTCCTGTTTGAGAGTTAAGAACGCTTATTTGGGTACTTAGTTTTTGCTTCGTTAGTCCCTATTTTTTTGCTATCAAATTTCGGAGTGGTTATCTATTGGTGGGGTAGGCGAGGGATGAAGAAAATCAGAGGTCTATCTCGTAATGATGCGCATGCCAATCATGGGCGAAAGCGCTTTCTTGAGTTGACTGAAATGCACATGCTCTTCCATGATGGCGCGTGAGCGTTCGGGAGATTGCATCACCTCAGGGTTGCGCAATTCTGAGAGCAATTCTTTAAGGCGCGTCTCTACGATATGAAATTTATATTCATTGAGGAGGTGCGGAATGAGTTCGACAAGACGATTTTCATCAGGATTATGCTCCTTCAACTGCTCTGTAGATAATACATAGTTATCTTCCGCAACCTTAGTTGCTAATTGTTGAATTTCAGGTATTTCTGCTTGCATGAAATAGTGAAGCGAGACGTATTTATTTTCTTCTGTATCTGTCAGAGGTAAAGCTTCGCTAAGAATTTGTGCATAGAGGGGCGTTTGTAGGGAAATACCGTCTGCTTCAAGGTCAGTGGCGATGTAATTGGCTACGGTCCAATCGGTCTTTTCACCATCTTCAGATTCCTCGGTGAAAAGGAATGCCGAACCGTGGCGAATGATGGCTTTGACCAACTCAAATTCTTTCTGACTACTGTCTGCCATTCCGCGGAGAATGGTGTTGGCAGGAGAGGATTGTTGAGCACCATTGTCCGTTGAACTTTCCCCGTTCTCCGTTCCCCGTTCTCCGTTCTCCGTTCCCCTTTGACCGTTATTCTCATGCATCTGTTTGCCCACCTCAGCAGCAATAATGCGCTCCTCCATATTCACCTGTTCGGCACATTGTGAGATGTAGGTTTGACGTACAATGCGATCGGGGATAACGGCAATGCTGTTCACGATGTCACGAATGACTTCCGAACGCTTTTGAGGGTCGCTCTCAGCATCCTTCAGAAGGAGGTTGGTCTTGAAGCGGATGAAGTCCGTCTGATGTGCCTCAATGTACTCCCAATATTTCTGAGCGTTGTTGTTACGTGCAAAGCTGTCGGGGTCTTCTCCTTCGGGCAGGAGCACCACCTTGATATTCATGCCCTCAGCAAGGAGAAGGTCAATACCGCGAAGCGAAGCCTTGATGCCGGCAGCGTCACCGTCGTAGAGTAGGGTAATGTTGTGGGTAAAGCGTCGGAGCAAGCGTATTTGCCCAACGGTAAGCGAGGTGCCTGAACTGGAAACAACGTTCTCGATTCCCGCTTGGTTCATGGAGATTACGTCGGTGTAACCTTCTACAAGGAAACAGCGGTCGTGCTTCGTGATGGCATGTTTCGCCAAGTAGAGACCGTAGAGTTCGTGACTCTTATTGTAAATGGAAGATTCGGGAGAATTGACGTACTTGCCGACATTCTTCTGCTTCTCCGTGTTCAAGACGCGACCGCCAAAGGCAACGACGCGACCGGAAATGGTATGCACGGGGAAGATAACGCGTCCGTGATAGCGGTCGAGGAGTTTGCCGTCTTCCGTCTTGACGCAGAGTCCCGTTTTTACCAAATATTCTTCGGCATAGCCACGCTTGAGTGCCGCTTGCGCCATAGCGTCGCGCTCGGGCAAGCAGAAACCCAATTGAAATTTCTTAATGATGTCATCGCGGAAGCCACGGGCGCGGAAATAAGCCATACCGATGGCTACGCCCTCCACATTGTTGTAAAGCGTGTCGGTAAAGTAGTCGCGTGCCCACTGATTGGCGGCAAACATCGCCTCGCGCTCCGATGACTCCTTCTTCTCTTCCTCCGTCTCTTCCTTTTCTCTGACCTCAATGCCGTAACGCTTTGCAATCCACTTCAGGGCCTCGGGGTAGGTCATCTGTTCGTGCTTCATGATGAAGCCTACGGCATCGCCACCTTCGCCACACGAGAAGCACTTGAAGAGTTGCTTCGAGGGGCTTACGATGAACGAGGGCGTCTTTTCGTCGTGGAACGGACACAACCCCTTATAGTTTGCGCCAGCTTTCTTAAGCGTCACAAACTCCTTGACAATGTCGTAAATATTAGCCGCCGAGCGAATTTTATCTATGGTAATCCTATCAATCATACGTGCAAAATTAGTATATTATTATAAAAATGTGTATCTTTGCGCCCTAAAAAGAACTAAACAATATACTTAACTTAATGGGTCTAGTAATTTTATACTTTACAATTGCGGTTGCAATATCTTTTACATGCTCTATTCTTGAGGCTGTTCTGCTTTCTACTCCGACGTCATTTGTCACCATGAAGGAAGAAGAAGAAGCTAGCGGAGCTAAGTTGCTTAAGTTGCTTAAGGAAAATATTGACCGCCCAATTTCTGCCATCCTTTGTTTGAACACGATTGCCCACACAATTGGTGCGGCAGGCGTAGGTGCGGAAGCTACAAAGGTTTTTGGTGAAGAATATTTCGGAGTGATCTCAGCGATACTAACTATCCTGATTTTGGTGTTCTCAGAAATTATCCCCAAGAGCATTGGTGCGCGCTACTGGCGCTCTTTGGCATGTCCCGCGGCTTTTGTGATTCGTGGCATGGTGATAATTTCCTATCCTCTTGTGGTGCTCTCGGAATACATTATGAAACTCTTCTCGGGCAGTGAACAACCCGTCAGTGTGAGTCGCGACGAAGTTTCTGCCATGGTAAAGGTAGGGGCAGAAGAGGGTGTGTTTGAAACTGAAGAGAACCGCATGATTCAAAATCTCCTTCGCTTGGACAGCATTACGGCTCATGAAATTATGACGCCTAGTGTGGTTGTGGCGAGTGCGGATGAGCAGATGACGCTGAAGGAGTTTTATCTTGAAAAAGAGTTTAGCACGTATTCGCGTATCCCTGTTTACGAAGAGGATGACAATTACATTACGGGCTATGTGCTCCGTCAGACGGTGCTTGAAAAATTGACGGAAGATAAGTTCTCCATGCGCCTTGCAGAAATCGTGCGACCCATCTTGAAGTTTGAAGAATCGACCTCCGTTTCTGAAATTTGGGAAATGATGCTCGCCAAGAAGGAGCACATCTCTGTAATCTTTGACGAATACGGTTGTATGCGCGGTATCGTAACTATGGAAGACGTGATTGAAACCATGCTCGGTTACGAAATCGTTGATGAGAAAGACACCGTGGCAGACATGCAAGAGTTAGCACGTGAGAAGTGGCAACGTATGCAGGAGGAAGATGAAGAGGAGTGGGAGGCTGAGAGTGAAGAGACTCCTGCTGAAGAACAACAACTTGAAAGTAACAAACAATAAGGTTATGGCTATTAGATTGTTTTGCTCGAAGGTTACAAGAACCTTGCGGTGCGTAGCAACCTTAAAACCTCAAAACCTCAAACCTGATAACCTAAAATTTTATGAACATCAGTTATAAGTGGCTGAAGGAATACGTTGACGTAAACCTCTCAGCAGAAGAAATTGCCGTAGCGCTCACTTCTATTGGTTTGGAAGTTGGTGGCGTAGAAGAAGTTCAGGCAATTAAGGGTGGACTCGAAGGCCTCGTTGTAGGTCATGTCCTCAGCATGGAAGTACACCCCAATTCTGACCACATGCACATCTGTCAAGTAGACCTCGGACAGGGTGAACCCGTACAAATAGTATGTGGTGCTGCAAATGTAGATGCCGGTCAGAAGGTAATCGTGGCTACGTTGGGTACAAAGCTCTACTCTGGCGACGAATGCTTCACCATCAAGCGCTCAAAACTCCGTGGTGTTGAAAGTCTCGGTATGATTTGTGCGGAAGACGAAATCGGTGTGGGCACAAGCCATGACGGTATTATCGTTCTCCCCGAAGATACGCCCGTAGGTATGAAGGCGGCAGACTACTTCAACATTCAGAGCGACTGGCTCATTGAAGTAGATATCACTCCCAACCGTGCAGATGCTTGTTCTCACTGGGGCGTAGCACGCGACCTTTATGCGTGGCTCGTTCGCAACGGTTACGAAACCAAGTTGCACCGTCCTTCTGTTGATGACTTTAAGGTGGATAATAATAACTTGCCCATCGCTATCGAAGTTGAAAACACTGAAGCATGTCCCCGCTACTGCGCTGTAACCATCAGCGGTGTGGAAGTAAAGGAAAGTCCCGAATGGTTGAAGGAAAAACTCGAAATCATCGGTCTCCGTCCCATCAATAATATTGTGGACATCACCAATTATATTATGATGGCTTACGGTCAGCCCCTCCACTGCTTCGATGCAGATATGATTGAAGGTGGTAAGGTGGTGGTGAAGTCTATGCCCGAAGGTACTCCCTTCGTTACACTTGATGGCGTAGAACACAAACTCTCTGACCGCGACCTTGCAATCTGCAACGCCGTAGCGCCCATGTGTATCGCAGGTGTCTTTGGTGGTAAGGGATCGGGTACGTATGAAACTACGAAGAACGTGCTCATCGAAAGTGCATACTTCCACCCCACATGGATTCGTAAGAGCGCACGCCGTCACGGACTTCAGACAGACGCTTCTTTCCGCTTCGAACGCGGTATCGACCCCGACGGACAAATCTACGCGTTGAAGCGTGCTGCGCAGTTGATTAAGGAACTCGCTGGTGGTGAAATTTCTATGGAAATCGTAGATGTTGAAGCACCCGAATTAGTGAAGAAGTTCTCTGTAGATGTGACTTATGACTATATCTATAGCCTTATCGGTAAGAACATCGGTAGTGATGTGGTAAAGGAAATCCTCACTTCTCTCGAAATGAAGATTGTCGCTGAAACGGCTGAAGGTCTTTCACTTGAAGTTCCTGCTTACCGTGTGGACGTACAGCGTGCTCCCGACGTGGTGGAAGATGTTCTCCGCATCTATGGATATAATAATGTGGAAATCCCCTCTGCCGTGAAGTCAAGCTTGACGATTAAGGGCAATGTGGATGCTGCATATAAGTTGGAAAACCTCGTGAGCGAACAGCTCGTAGGTTGTGGTTTCAACGAAATCTTGAACAACTCGTTGACACGCGAAGCTTACTACGACGGACTTCAGACGTACAAGTCAGAAAATCTTGTGCGACTCATGAACCCCCTCAGTTCTGACCTCAACGTAATGCGTCAGACGCTCCTCTTTGGTGGTCTTGAAGTGGTGCGTCACAATGTGAACCGCCGTAATGCCAACCTCCGCCTCTTTGAATTTGGTAACTGCTACTACTTCAACGAAGGCAAGCGCAATCCCGAAAAGGTGCTTTCGGCGTATAGCGAAGACCAGCGCCTCGGACTTTGGGTAACAGGTAAGCGTGTAGAAGGTTCTTGGGCACATCCTAATGAAGATTCTTCATTCTACGAACTCAAGGCTTATGTAATGAACATCCTCGTGCGCATCGGCCTTCCCATGGGTGGTTTGCTGATTGAGAATGGTGAGAACGACATCTTTGCGAAGTCTATCGTAGTGAAGGACCGCAACGGAAAGGTATATCTTGAACTCGGTCTTGTGAAGAAAGCAATCCTTGCAGCGTTCGACATTGAGCAGGAAGTTTATTACGCCGACCTCAACTGGTCGCTCCTCACTTCAAAGGTGCGTGGCGCAAAGGTAAGTTTCAAGGAAATCAGTAAGTTCCCCGCCGTAAGCCGCGACCTCGCGTTGCTCGTAGATAAGCAAGTGACTTTCGCCGAAATTGAAAAGGTGTGCTTCGCTGCCGACAAGAAACTCCTCAAAAAGGTAGAACTCTTTGACGTGTACGAAGGCAAGAATCTTGAAGCAGGCAAGAAGTCTTATGCCATCAACCTCACCCTCCAAGATGAAGATAAGACTATGAACGATAAGCAGACCGACAACATTATGCAGAAGATTGTTCAGAGTCTTGAAAAGCAACTCGGTGCAAAATTGAGATAAAGGTAAAAGGTTTTGAGGGCGCTTCGCTTAAAGGTTGTAAGACGCATGAATCCTCATAACCTCAAAAACTCAAAACCTTATACCTCCCCTTATAACCTCATAACCTTTAAACCTCATAACCTCAAATAAATATGGGAAGAGCATTTGAATATCGTAAAGCAGCGAAGATGAAGCGCTGGGGCCACATGGCTAAAACCTTCACCAGAATTGGTAAGCAGATTGCTATTGCCGTTAAGGCTGGCGGTCCTGAACCTGAAAACAACCCCGCACTCCGTGCACTTATCGCCAATGCGAAGCGCGAAAACATGCCTAAGGACAATGTGGAACGCGCAATCAAGAACGCAATGGGTAAGGACCAGAGCGATTACAAGTCAATGACTTACGAAGGATACGGTCCTCACGGTATCGCGATCTTCGTGGATACACTTACTGACAATCCTACACGTACCGTAGGCGATGTGCGTTCTGTGTTCAATAAGTTCTCTGGCAACCTCGGCACAATGGGTAGCCTCGCTTTCCTCTTTGACCACAAGTGTGTGTTCTCATTCAAGAAGAAGGACGGTCTTGACATGGACGAAATGATTCTCGACCTCATCGACTACGGCGTAGAAGACGAGTACGATGAAGATGAAGAAGAAGGCAGCATCACTATCTACGGCGACCCCAAGTCATTCGCTCAAATCCAGAACCACCTCGAAGAACAAGGTTTTGACGTGGTAGGTGCTGAATTTACTTACGTTCCCAACGACGTGAAGGACGTAACTCCTGAACAGCGCGAAGCTATCGACAAGATGGTTGAAAAACTCGAAGACTTCGACGACGTTCAGACAGTTTACACAAACATGAAACCCGAATAGGTTGATGAAAATAAAAGTGTCTTATAGCTTCAGTCCTGAAGTTGTAAGGCACTTTTTAATAACGCGATTTATAATACGGATTTCAATCTGTCGCAATAGTCGATGTTATTTATAATTTGAGGAAACTATGGAACATAAGGATTTTAGTATATTAAAGAAAAACCTGCTTGCGTTAGGTTATACCGTTACTTGCTTTGAAACAGCAGCGGAGGCGGCGCATTATTTAGATGCTCAAATTCATCATCAGACGGTTGGGTTTGCAGGTTCCATGACTTTAGAGAAAATGGGACTTTACGAACGTCTGAGTGCCCACAATGAGGTGCACTGGCATCAGCGTATTCCCGAAGGAAAAACAAGTAAGGAGGTGCGTGTGCAGGCAAATGCGGCATCTATCTATATAACCTCGGTAAACGGAATTGCTGAAAGTGGGGAGATAGTGAATATCGATGCGAATTGCAATCGTGTCGCCTCCATTTTTTACGGACACGAAAAGGTCTATTTTGTGATTGGTGAAAACAAGATTGAGAAGGACTATGACAGTGCCTTGTATCGCGCGCGGAATATTGCAGCCCCTCAGAATGCAAGAAGATTAGGCGTGAAAACTCCCTGTGCCGTAAAAGCCGACCGCTGCTATAATTGCAATAGTCCCGAACGCATTTGCAGAGGACTTTCTGTCTTATGGTGCAAACCCATGACTGGAGAGTTTGAAGTAATTCTTGTGCACGAGGATTTAGGGTACTAAGGCTTTGCTTATTCCCTTAAATAAAACCGAGGTGCCATACTACACAGTATGACGCCTCGGTTTTATTTCTGTATGTGAGATAAACTCTGTTATGCTTGTTCCTCCAACTCCTCAATCTGCATCAGTATTTCGTCGGTAGTACGGAGCGTCTTGTTGAATTGATAAATTCCGATGACGCCACCAATAAGCAGGCCGACGGCGGCAAAAATAAGAACGAGTTCAAGCATTTCGCCCTTGTAAACTTGAGCATTTTCATATACAAACCAGGGAATGAAAATCATCAAGAAGGGTATGCCGATACAGAAGGTCCATCTACGCGTAAGTTGCTTGAACTTCAGTGTTGCTTTGCGGGCTTCGATGAGGTTTGCTTCTGCAAAATCTTTGGTGTGGAACTCACGATACATATAATAATTATAACATAGGGCGAGTACCATAAAGGCGATGGAGAAGGCACAAAAGTACATGGAGTGCGGACTTATTTTGGGCAATATCCAAATGAAGTAAGGTATCATGATGATGCAGACGAGGCTTTCTAAAATTATGCCTCGGCGTAAGTAATGGGCTTTCTCTTTCATAGAACTGCGAATCAAGCGTTCGTTGACAATTGTTTCCCGCTCCAATTTCTTGGTAAGGAGTTCCAATTGTACTTTCATTTCCTGAAATTCCTTAGAGTCAATCGAGTTATTCATAATGGGCAAGGTTTAGTTGTTAGACATTTTCTTGAGTACTTCCTTGATGCGGAAGAGGCGCACGGACACGTTCTTCACCGTGATACCCACGATAGCGGCAATCTCGTCGTAGGGCATCCCTTCGAGCCAAAGCAATACGATGGCGCGGTCGAATGGTTTGAGTTGGTGGATGCGTTGATAGAGCATTTGGATTTGTCGCGTGTCTTCGTCTTTGTCGTGGAAGAGGTCGATACTCATTTCTAATGGGATGCGAGAAGTGTGTTTCTTCTTGCGCTCCTGCGAGATGCAGGTGTTAAAACTCACGCGCCAAATCCACGTCTCTACTTTGCTATCCCCTTTGAAGGTAGAAAATCCCCGCCACAGGTTGATGAGCACCTCTTGAAAGAGGTCGTCCACCTCATCGGAGTCTTTCGAGAACATGAAGCACACCGTGTAGATGGTGCTTTTGTGCCTGCGCACCAAGAGTTCAAATTCTTGTTCCAGTGCTTTCATAAAATCAGTTTCATTTAAAATGTCTTTTTGCCCATTAGACGCATAAGGTGTCGGCAAAACTACAAAATAATCCAGAAATTTTCTTGCCGAGGGTAAAAATGTCGCGTCTCAGGGGCGTTTTACCCAATAAAAAACTATTTGAATTTTATCCTTAAATCCATTACGCTAAAAACTATACCTATTATAGTGAAAATTATTAGTAACTTAGTGAAAATTGTTAGTAATATAATTTAAACTATGTTACTAATAATTTCGGGTGGGCGAGATGTGTTGATTATCAAATGATGTTTGATGCGAAAAATAAGATGTTTTTCAGGGCGTAAATGTGATGTGAGACTAATGGAGTTTTGAGTGACGATTTACAAAAATTATGTGGTGATAAAATAGATTCTGACACAAACTTGTTATAAAATAAATGGGGGTATCAACTATGTTATTGCATGAAACAACCCGTAATGCCCCCGTAGGTGGGCATACTTGCCTAACCGCTGGTGAGCAGGGCGAACCTGCGGTTGTGCTATACATACGGATACATCTATCGGTCCCCGTAGGAGGACCCACAGCTGTTGGATTTACTATAACGTAGTTTTTACTTATCCAGTTGTTGTGGGTCCTCCTACGGGGACCGATAGAACTAGAATGTTGTTATCCCTAATCCGCAGGTTCGCCTTGCTCACCCGCGGTTAAGCAAGTGTGCCCTCCTACGGGGGCATTACGAAAGTGATTTACAAAATTTTCTACGTTGCCTAAATACAAA
>CALCUV010000329.1 GCA_937906765.1 uncultured Prevotella sp. | reverse complement strand
TTAGAGATACTCCCGGCACGGTCGTAGTAGAGGTATTCTCCAACATTTGAGTAGTAGGCGCATTTAGAATGCTCATAAAGTTGGGGCGTCAAGAAAACGTCCTCAAAGTTTTCACCTTCGGGGTATCTGAGCGTATGAAACAAGTGGCGCTTATAGATTTTGTTACACGCATAAGCATGGTCGTAGCCTTTATGACATACCCAGTCGCGAAAAACTCCGTCGCCCTTGACCTTTCGGGGGACAAACGTGAGACGCTTACTGCGTGACCCGCCAAAATATTCGTAAACGGGGTATTCCAGAATATCTATTTTCGGGTCAGCCAAGAGTATGCGCATATTCTCAGCATACGTGTTGGGCATCACCGTGTCATCGCTATCCACAAAAGTGACATATTCCCCTTTCGCCAACTCTAACCCCGCATTTCTTGCGGATGACAGTCCGCCGTTTGACTTGTGTATCACCCGCACTTGGGGATATTTCTGAGCATAAGTATCACAGATGGCGCCACATCCCTCGGGGCAACCATCATCTACGAGTATGAGTTCATAGTCAGAGACCTTTTGCTCAAGGATGCTCTCAATGCATCGACTCAAGTAGTCTCTGACTTTATAAACTGGTACTATGATACTTAATTTCATCGGTTAGTTATCGCTATGTGCTTACTGCTTTATCGTATGACAGTCAGCATGCCTGCTACGGTAGTGTTACCGTCGGATGTAGCTATAAGAACGTAATATATACCTGACCCCGCATATCCTCCACTAAAGTTGCGACCGTCCCATTGCCATGTGCCGCCCATAGAGGTACCCGTAGCAACGAGTTGTCCTCCAGAAGTTACGATTTTAATATCGGCATCTGTGGTTAAACCTGTAATGGTCACGTTTCCATGATACTCAGGGCGAACGGGGTTGGGGAAAATCTGGATAGTTCCTTCCGAAAGTGTTTCTGAAGGAGACGTAGCGTCACTTTGGTAAGAAACAAGACCTCCGTCCGTACCCATCATAACTTCTCCGGGACGAGGATGGATGGCGATGCTAGTAACGTTGTTGGAAAGGAGGGGAGAATTTTCACTTGTAAAGTGATGAAGGATTTCTTGGCCACTTGCGCTGACAAGGTAAACACCATTCCCTGACGTGCCAATCCATTTTCGGTTTGCGCCATCTACAGTTATGGAGATAATAGGCATACCGTAGAGCAAATAATCGGCTAAGTTGGTGCCGTCATTGCGAGGCACTTTCACCTGAGTGATTCGGAAGTCGTCGTTAAACCAATCGTCGGGGTTGTCAATTACGAAAAGTCCGATGTCTGTGCCCACCCAAATGCGACCATCATGGTCTTCGGCAATACTTTGTACGCCTTCAAATTTATAAGATGTACCATCCTGATTCGTAATGTGCGAACGGTAGTAACTATAATCATCATCTTGCGTTTCAATAGTGCCTGCGTAGTCAATGCCCATAAGTCCGCCGTTGTGATAATTCACTGTGCGGCGCGAACAAATCCAGAAGCGTCCCTTACGGTCGAAAAGCGTGGTGGCAAGAGTGGGTGCCTGCTCTAAAGGTGCGTAGAAAAGTTTGCGCCAACTGCCATCCTTCATACGGATAACGATAACGGAGTCCACTTGATTGTTAACCATCCACAAGTTCCCCTCATGGTCATATTGCAATCCGTCTGTGCGCACATAGTTCTTACTATTCGCGGCAGCAGAAACGAGAGGGGAGTTGTCAAGCGAATGATAACCTGCATACTTTCCGTCCTTGAAGTGGAAGAGTCCGACGCGTGCCGCTGTCAGTGTGTGTTGCGTGGGGTCGGTAGGGTGCTGAATGATGCAGGTCAAGTCTTGGTATTTTCCCCCACTATGTTCGGCAATACCATCTTCCTGGAAAATTGTCCACGCTCCGTTTTCGTAATACATCGCTGTGCCAGGATAGTGAATAAGGTCGTAGGGGTCAAGACGACCTCCCGCAACGAGCAGACGCTCTCCCGCATAACGCAAAAAATAACAGAGATCGCGCTTCGGACCAAAGCCTCCAATCTTGCCGCTTGCCACTTGCAAACCCGCATCCGTTTCCTTGTAAGCATTCAGTCCGTCAAAACCCTGCGCCATCCAAAGTGTGCCGTCCGTTGAACGGCAAATGGCGTTGGTGGAAGAGGGTAACGTAACGGTGGAAGCAACAGAGGTTGGGGTCTGTGAGTTTATAGGGGTGTAGGATGTCTTGTTGTAGAAAATAATTCCTTTGCTGTCAGCAAAATAAGAGGTTTGCACCGTCTTAATCAACTGTTGTGGCGTTGGGTTAGAGGCACTGAGGAGGTAAACACCCTTCTTCGCCGTGTTCAGATACAGATGGTCGCCCATAGCAATGAGTTGGCGAGCGACGGTTGTGTTATAGATGTCCCAAGTAGCGACGTCAAGCGGATTTTCTGTGATGTCGCAATGATAGACTCCCGCATCCGTTGCCGCATAGAGCACATTGCCACTCATTGTTGCGCTATAGATGGGTGTCTTCAACGTGTAGAATCCCGTAAATTCGGCTTGCTTGACATTGATATGCACAATGCCCTCGCTTGTTGCCAAGAAGGCGTCGTTGCCAACGACGGAAAGGTCGTTGAGCGAGGAACCCGCATACTTGTTTTTGTATTGAGGCATGTTCTCAATCGTTCCGTCGCGATGGAGCAAGTCAATGTTACCATTGTTATAGACCAAGACCACCTTTTGTGCCGCTTGGCAATCCTGCATCAACACAATCTGCTTCTCGCTTAAGCCATCGAGTTTGGTGGGTGTGGTTACGGCGCCGTCCTCTGTGTCATAGATGAGCAAGTTACCCGCATAAAGCGCATAAATTGACTTACCCACTGGGATGCAATGGGTAGCGTCATGATAAGAAAGGTAATAGGTCCACTCACCTATGGCTGCCGCCTTTAACATAGTAGGTAGCAACAGGAGCAGTAAGAGGGAGATATGTTTGAAACGTGATGCAAGGTTTTTCATAAGGCGATGGTGTTACGTGAGGTAGAGGTTGCGCTATGACAGAAGTACACGTGGTGTAAAATTTCTTTTGTCCTTTTATTCTTAAGTCTAAGATATCACGAAGGCAAACTTGTGCCTTAGAGACTCTTCAAAAAAGCCGCTAATTTCTTTACGGCACGTGCGCGATGACTCACCTCATTTTTAACTTCAGGACCGACTTCGGCAAATGTCTTGCCCAATTCCTCGGGAGCAAATACGGGGTCGTAGCCAAAGCCTTCCTCTCCGCGTTCCTCCGTAGGGATGGTGCCGCGAACGATGCCCTCAAACAGATGCTCTTCTCCGTTAAGGATGAGCGCAATTACCGTGCGGAACTGCGCAGATCTGTCACTCGCGCCCTCAAGTTCGCGAAGGAGTTTCTCAGTATTCGCTTTCGGGTCATGACGATCGGCATAAGCGTAACGCGCTGTGTGTACGCCCGGACCGCCTCCGAGAGCGGGAACCTCAAGTCCCGTGTCGTCGGCAAAGCAATCGTAACCGTATTTTTCATATATGTAACGCGCCTTCTGAAGGGCGTTGCCCTCGAGCGTTTCTGCCGTTTCGGGGATGTCATCAAAGCAATTGATGTCGGCAAGGGTGAGCAAGTCGAACGCATCTCCGAGGATGGCGCGAATTTCGCTCAACTTGTGGGCATTGTTGGTGGCTATAACTAATTTTTTCATGTCTTGCGAATGTTAAATCCCTTCTGAAAGAGGATGGTAATGGGAAGAAATTTCCGTAGGACTGAAGGAGGAAATCCTCAATAAATCTTTCACGAAACAAAGACTAACTTTAGGAAAATTCTTTGAGATTTTGGAGCAATTCTATTAGACTTTGTTTTGATTGTTTTAGATGTAGTTCACTCCCTTCAACATGAGGTGTTGAAAAAGGGAGGAATGGTGCTTCGACCTATAGTTTAAACGCAAGGTCTGTTTGATTATTGTGTGGAACCTTGTGGAAGACCGTTGGCGCTGAGAGAAGAAACAACAAGGCGGATTGTACTACGCATACGCCTTCGCACAATCCGCCCTGCGCAACTCGGAATGTAGGGGTTGCGTTATGCGTTTTTCG
>CALCUV010000328.1 GCA_937906765.1 uncultured Prevotella sp. | reverse complement strand
CCACACGGGGTACGGGAAGGCGGTAATGACATTCCTTATGGTCAAGACGACTATAGTGACTGCTGAGACGCATGCGGAAATCCTCAAAATTACGTCTGCTTTGCTTGCTCCACCCCACCTCACTCACGGCAAGGAGTCGGGGGAAGGTGAGATACTCCGCATAATTCTCCGAACGGTTTTCGTTAAGATAAGCAATCTCTTGGAGTGCCTGACCATGGATAAACTGGTCGCTCCAATAACATCCCTGCACGCCAATCACGGTTGAGTTTTCCGAATAATCGTTTACGGGCATTGAGTAACACTTCTCCAACGACACGGGAGGCATCCACGTTGCCGCCTGCACTTCTCCGGGTATTTTCTGCTCAGGAAAGTCAAGATACATGTGCGTACAGGGAGTGAGAATAGCCTTATGCCCTGTTTTTGTGGCATGAATCGAGTCCGCCACATTGTGCCAGATAAGCGCCACAACGGGTTCGTTCACCTTGCCACGCATAATAATTTCTTCCCAACCGATAAGCGTGCGGTTCTTTTTCTTCATCATCTGCGCCACAACGTTTGTGAGGTAGCCCTGAAGTTCTGACTCCTTTGTCAACCCCTCTCTCTTCATGAGCGCCTGACAATCCGGACAGGTCTCATAGCGTTTGTAAACCGCCTCGTCACCTCCTATATTAATATATGAGGAAGGGAAAAGTTCGACCGTCTCTTCGAGAACGTCTTGAAGGAATTGGATAGACGTTTCCTTACCTACGCAAAGCAAGTCACGACTAATGAAGTGCTGTGTGGGGAGTTGGTGTTGCATACCCGTACAACTCAACCAAGGATACGCCACTACGGCAGAAAGAATATGAGCAGGGAATTCGATTTCAGGAACCAACTCCACGCCGCGCACCTGTGCGTAAGCCACCATCTCGCGAATATCATCCTGCGTATAGAATCCGCCAAGGCGCTTCTCGTTTGTACCTGCCCACGCACCTACTTCCGTCAAGCGGGGATACTTCTTGATTTCGAGGCGCCAACCTGAGTCATCAATCAAATGGAATTGAAGTTTGTTCATCTTATACATCGCCATCATGTCAATGTATTTCTTCACAAATTCCTTGTCATAGAAGTAGCGCGCCACATCAAGCATCATGCCGCGCCAAGGACGTTCGGGAGCATCCACGATTTCTACACAAGGCGCTTTCCAACTGATATTACGTTGCCACTTTTCGCTATAAATTTCTGCGGGGAAAAGTTGCAGGAGCGACTGAATGCCATAAAAAGCACCTGAAGGGTCAGCTGCAACAATCTTCACGTTTTTCGGCATCACGGACAAGGCATATCCTTCTGCCTTATGTGCTTGAGCATCAACAAGCAAGACAATATCGCCCTTCTTCTTGCCTTCCTTCATCACGGCAATGCGCCCTGTAGATTGCGCCAACACTTCCTGCAGGTATTCTGCCTGTGCCTTGAGCGCGACATCGTAAGCAATGGTCAACTTTTCGGGTAATTGAAACTCCCCTTCGTTTTGCACGAGTTGCACTGGTTGAGGAATGATGTTCACACTGGAAGTTGTTTGCGCGGTAGTTACCACAACACCCAAGAGCGCGAAAATCAAGAGGATTTTTCTAAGTGAAAACTGTTTCATTTTGAATATTGATTTTTAGAATATTATGCAGCAGCAAAACGGAAATAGACTTAAGAAAAATTCTTCCTCACTTAATTCATTTTAAGTAGCAAATAATTTTAATTAAGTGAGGAAGTATTTTCATAAATTCTATATTCTCATTTTTTGCAAAGATAACAATAAAAATTGAGTTACCTTGCGATTGTTATTAGCAATACGTGTGTCGCTCCTGCAAATCTCATAAAATTGGCGAATTAAGAGGTAATTATTTGTTAAGGTAAATAAAATTATGTACCTTTGCTCGGCAATAGTATGGGGTCATAATTGCTATTCCTTGTTGGCTACTTGGATAAAGGAACCCTTCTTGAAAACGCAAACATTTTACAATCACTTTTAAATCCTAATCTTATGAAAAGATTTCTATTCATGCTTGTCTCTCTACTTTGTGCAACAGCACAGGTTTGGGCAGACAAAGTGACAGACCTTTCGCAACTTAGCAATGACAAGGTCTATTTCATCAAGAGCGAACGCGCATTCTTGCTCTACTCTGAAGCAAACGCGGGTAAGCTCAGTTCAAGTTCTGGTAAAACAGTGGGCAATGTTCAAGAAGACTTGGCAGACCCCATGCAGCAATTCCAGATTATCAAGAACGGCAACAACCTTTACCTCTTCAGCGTAGGAGCACAGAAGTATGTGGGCGCAAATGGTAATATGGAAGACGCAGCTAAGACTGTGCTCAACATTACTAAGGTTGACAATGCTTCGTATCCTTGGAAAATGTGCCTTGGCAATAACGGCATGAATTCACAAGAGAAGAACCAAACCAACGAAGGTATTATAGTGAACTCTTGGACAACTACCGACCCCGGTAACTGCTTCAGCATTGAGGAAGCAATTCCCATGGAAAAGACTTACGTTATCACCGTTCTCGGTACGGATGACGCAGGTGCGGGTGTAAGTTACAACGGTCAGGAATATAAGAACGAAGCAACGATTCAAACTACAGAAGTTCTTAAGAAGGCTGCGTTCCAAGCGCTTGCTGTTGCGGGCAAGATGGCAATCATCACCGTAAATGGCATGAACGTTTACGTGAGCTACTTCAACGAAGGCACTAAGTTCTATACCATGCAGAACGGTAAGGGTGGTTATGTAAGCCTTAACCCTGCTTATATGGACGGTGACGCTATGAAGCTCAGCAATTCCGCAGAACCCAGCGACAACCGCGGTATTTGGGCTTTCGTTAAGACAGGTTCTAACTATCAGGTGTACAACTATTCTTTGGGTCTCTCAAAGGTGCTCGGTATTACAGGTGATGAAGCTGCGGCTCGCACTTCTATGGTAGATCCTTCTTCTACTACTCACAGCACTAAGTTTACAGGTACGCTCAACCTCGGAAGTAGCAATCCTTCTTACATCAAGATTAGCGGCACTAACAAGTGGTGGAACGACCGTAACAGTTACTTGGCTCTTTGGAACACTAGTAGCGATAATGCAATTGGTGACCAGGGTAGTATGTTCTACATCAAGGAAGTTGACTTCACACAGTATCCTGATGAATATTTCTACGAAGTAAGCGACATCAAGGGTGTTTCTACTTTCGCTCCCAAGAATCCCAACACACTTTGGTACACAACTTCTGCCGAAGCTACTGGCGTGAGCTACCCCTGGATGGAATATGCACTTCCCATTGGTAATGGTGAATTGGGCGCTATGATTTTCGGTGGCGTTCACAACGAAGAAATTCAGTTCAATGAAAAGACCCTTTGGAGCGGTCCCGCAAACGTGGTTGGCGCTGCAGGTGGTAATCGTACGTTCATGAACTTCGGTTCTATCATTGTTGAAAATAAGGACGAAGCTATCTGGAAGGGCGTTACCGACTACGTACGCTACCTCGACATTGAGGATGGTATTTCTGGCGTAGAATTTAAGAATGCTAACGGTAGCAAGTTCACACGCAAGTACCTCTCTTCTGCTCCTGATCAGGTAATCGCTGCGCAGTACAAGGCGGAAGGTGATGACAAGATGAACCTTATCTTCAAGCTTAAGCCCGGACAGAGCATCGGCGCTTCTGAAGTTAAGTATGAAAATGGCACTGCTTATTTCACGGGTGCTATGACTGTGAAGTACGCTGCGCGTCTCCACGTTGTTGCTAACGAAGGTGCTACAGTTACTGCTACTGACAATGGTATCAAGGTAGAAAACGCTACTGAAATTACGTTCTACTTGAAGGGTGCTACGAACTTCAATGGCGACATGGAGGTTCTTAACAACTACTTCACTTCAGAAACTGTAACTGATGTAAATGCAAGAGTAAAGACTGAAATTGAAGCGGCTATCGCTAAGGGATATGAAGCTGTTGAAGCAGACCATATTGCTGATTTCAACGCTATCACGAAGCGCATGACCTTTGACCTCGGCCTCACAACTCCTACAGTTGACACAAAGACTTTGATCGATAACTACTTCCCCAATAACAGTAATGCGAACAGCACTGCTAACGACCACCTCTTCTTGGAACAACTCTACTTCCACTTCGGTCGTTACCTTGCTATCAGTTCTAACCGTAAGCCCATAGCTGCTCCCAACAACCTTCAGGGTATTTGGAACGACCGTGGCACAGACTCTCCCTGGAACTCTGACATCCATACGAACATCAACATCCAGATGAACTACTGGCCCACAGAAATCACAAACCTCTCTGATCTCCACAAGCCTTTCGTAAACTTCATCATTCGTGGTGCACAGAGTTCTGGTTGGAAGGAAGTAGCTACACAATACAACGATGGTTACGGTTGGAGCACACTTACCGAAACTTCGCTCTACAACAGTATGAGTACTTGGGGTAACAACTACCTCGTAGCAAACGTTTGGTACACCAGCCACCTGTGGACACACTGGCGCTACACTCAGGACAAGGAGTTCCTGGCCAAGGCCTTCCCCGTAATGTGGGATTGCGCACAGTTCTGGTTCCACCGCTTGATAGAGGACCGTGGTTTCGACAGCACTCAGGACGAACAGGACCGTGTACGCAACTACAAACCTGCATACAAGTTCGATCCCGATGGCACATTCGTTGCTCCAAACGAGTTCAGTGCTGAGCAGCACGACAACCAGACCGAGGACGGTACCGCCCACGCTCAGCAGATGATCTACTACCTCTTCACCAACGTGAAGGAGGCTGTCGACATCCTCGGAGCCAAGAGCTTGGGACTTACCAAGGCCGACCTCAAGAAGC
>CALCUV010000327.1 GCA_937906765.1 uncultured Prevotella sp. | reverse complement strand
GGTGACGTGTGCATACTTCTCAGTCTCGGCAATACGCAGCTGCTTCAAGCCCTGCTTCGACACATACTCACCAATAGTATTCTGCACGTTCTCCTTATCGAACAAGATGTGCAGACCCTCGAACTTAGCGTCGTAGGGAGTCATACAGCAGTAGTACAGCGGCATAGTCTTCATACCCTCCTCGGGCATATCCTGCTGAGTCAGCACGATGGTCAGCTCCTTGGCGCGGTCGTTACGATAGTTGAAGAAGATCACCACATCATTAGGCTTAATCGTACCTATAACCTGACCCTCAGCATCGATAGCCACGATCGGCTTAACGAACTCATCGGTTACGCCCTCGTCATACGACTTCTGCATAGCCTCAACCATATCGCTCGAAGGCTCACCTACACCATTAACCAGCTGGTCGTATGCAATCTTCACACGCTCCCAACGCTTATCGCGGTCCATTGCATAGAAACGACCTACGATAGAAGCGATAGCAGCACCGTTAGCTGTGCAAACTTCTTGTAACTGTTCGATGAAACCCTTACCACTCTTGGGGTCTGTGTCACGACCATCCATGAAGCAGTGTACGAATGTCTTATCCTGTACGCCATATTCCTTCGCCACTTCGATAAGTTTGAAGAGGTGGTCGAGAGAAGAGTGTACGCCACCGTTAGAAGTCAAACCCATCAAGTGAAGGCCCTTGCCGTTCTTCTTAGCATATTCGTATGCAGAGATAACTTCGGGGTTCTGAAGGATAGAACCGTCTGCACAAGCGCGGTTGATTTTCACGAGGTCCTGATAAACGATACGACCAGCGCCGATGTTCAAGTGGCCTACCTCAGAGTTACCCATCTGACCGTCGGGCAAACCTACGTTTTCGCCAGATGCCTGGAGCTGTGAGTTAGGATAATTTGCGAAGAGAGAATCCATGTAGGGAGTAGCAGTCTGGAAGATGACGTCACCCTTACCCTTGTTACCAATTCCGTAACCGTCGAGGATCATTAAGAGAGCTTTCTTTGCCATAAATGTATAGTATTTATTAAATGTGTTAATTGTAAGGAAAAATCTATTACTTAGAGAGCGTATAGAGTTTCTAAAAATTCAAATTCTTAGAGACTTTTAACGCACTGCAATACACTCAATTTCCACCAACGCATTCTTGGGGAGCGTCTTTACGGCAACTGCTGAGCGCGCGGGGCAAGTGCCGGGGAAGAATTCGGCATATACGCTGTTCATATCCGCAAAGTCTGCCATGTCAGCGAGGAATACAGTTGTCTTCACTACGTTCTCCATCGTCAAACCCACTTCTGCAAGAATGTTCTGCATATTTGTGAGCGACTGGCGGGTTAATTCCTTCACGCCGCCGGGAGCAAATTCGCCCGTAGCGGGATCTATGGGGAGCTGACCGGAAACGAATACGATGCCATTGGCTTCGATTGCCTGACTGTAGGGACCAATTGCGGCAGGAGCCTTGGTTGTTGCGATTTGAGTTTTCATTTTTTGAGGTTATGAGGGTTATATTATTTATAGGTACTATAGGAACTATAGACAATATAGCATCTATAGCCACTATAAACTATAGGAATTTTACTTCAAGTAATCATCAAAGTAGCGCGTGATACGTTCGTGCAAGTGCACCATATCCTTGCCCATCATGTTGTGACCCTGTCCGGGATACACGAAATAGTCGGGCTGCGTACTGGCATCTGCTGCGGCACGAAGGAAGGAGAGGCTGTGCTGCAAGACACATGTGAGGACGTTATAACCTACAATAATCTGGAGTCTGCCTTTCAAGTTCTTTGCCTTGTTGAGAAGGTTTGAACCTTCGTAACCTTCGGGATTTTCCTGGGGAGTATCCATGTAGCGTTCGCCATACATTACTTCGTAAAGTTTCCAGTCGATTACGGGACCGCCGGCTACGCCCACCTTAAATACATCGGGGTATGAGCACATGAGGTTTGTGGTCATAAATCCACCGAACGACCAGCCGTGTACGCCCAAACGGTCGGCATCTACATAGGGAAGCGACTTCAAGTATTCCACACCCTTCAACTGGTCTTCCATTTCCACGACACCCAAACGGCGGTGCGTGCAACTTTCAAACTCGAAACCGCGATACTGCGAACCACGATTATCTACCACAAAGATGAGATACCCCTTCTGCGCCATATAGATTTCCCAGGGGCGCGCTGCGTAGTTCCAACTTTCATCTACGTTGTGCGCATGAGGACCACCGTAAACATAAACTACTGCAGGATACTTCTTCGCAGGGTCAAAATTCACGGGCTTTACCATGCGGTAGTAAAGGTCTGTGCTATCGTCAGCCGCCTTAATCGTGCCGCAAGAAAACTCAGGCACATTGTAACCTTCCCAAGGCGTACCTGCCTGATGAAGTGTAATTGCCGCGGGCTTTGTTGTGCTCAAAAGGTCAATCTGTCGGTAAACGCCGGGAGCGCGCCACGTATCGCAAAGATAGTTTCCGCTTGCCGAAAGACGCGCACTATGTACGCCCTTACCATTATCGAGAAGCGTGCGCTTCAACGTCTTCACGTTTACACTATAATAATTGTGGCGGATGGGGAGTGCCTCATTCGACTTATAGATAATGCTCTTCGCCTTCTCGTTAAAGCCTAACACGTCGATAACTTCGAAGTTGCCCTTCGTGAGTTGCGCCAATTCCTTACCCGTAGTATCAAAGAGGTAAAGGTGGTTGTAACCGTCGCGACGTGATTGGTAAATGAACTTCGTATCATCCCAGGGGAGGAACTGGATAGGCGTCATGGGTTCCACATAACGGTCATTGGTTTCCGTATAAAGCACCTGCTTGCGCGCACCAGTCGTGGCGTCGTAAGCCACCAACTCTGACTTGTCCTGAGAACGGGGAACCTCGATTACATAAACCGTCTGTTCGTCCGGACTCCACGCTACGTTGGTGAAATAACGGTCAGTGTTGTCACCCGTCTGGAGATAAATAGTCTTATCCGTTGCAGGGTTGTAAACACCTACCCAAACCTTGTGGCTGGTCATACCTGCCATGGGATATTTCTCGGGTGCAAGCGTTGCTACACGGGGAGAATTGTCCACAAGGGGGAAGTCCGTCACCATCGTTTGGTCCATTTTGTAGAACGCAAGCAAGTTGCCCTTTGGACTCCAGAACAATCCGTTGTGAATACCAAACTCATCGCGGTGCACACTTAATCCATATTGCATTTCGCGAGACCCGTCGGTGCTGATTTGAGCAACCGTGCCGTCTGCCTTTTGCACAAAGAGGTTCCAGTCCTTCAAATACGCCACACACTTCGGATGCTCTTCGTTCAAGTCGCTCTTGATGTCGTCATCATCCCACCCATCCGCACGGAGTTTCTTCTCCACGCCATCGGACAAGAACTTATAGAAGATGAAACCAAGAAAGTAGTCCTTGTATTCGTTCGCGTCAATCTTCGAG
>CALCUV010000326.1 GCA_937906765.1 uncultured Prevotella sp. | reverse complement strand
GCTCACATGTGAATGGGCGTCGCTTGGGGGACCTTCAGTTGCGCAAACGCTATGGTGTGAATGTGAGTCGCGTAAAGCGCGCAGGCATTCAACTCGTAGCCACTCCCGACCTCGTCATTCGCATGGGCGACCGCATCACTGTTGTGGGCGAAAAAGAGCGTCTCATGCAAGTGGCGGAGGAACTCGGTAATGCCGTAAAGGTGCTCAACGAACCCAATATGGTGACCATATTTATCGGTATCGTTCTCGGTTTGGTGCTCGGATGTATCCCCTTCCACATTCCCTCAATGACTTTCCCCGTTCGCCTTGGTCTTGCGGGTGGTCCTATAATAATGGGAATTTTAATTGGAGCTTACGGACCGCGCCTTCACATGGTTGCTTACACGACTACAAGTGCGAACCTCATGCTTCGTTCCCTTGGACTTTCCATGTACTTGGCCTGTCTCGGCCTTGATGCAGGTTCAGAGTTCCTCTCTACAGTTATGCAACCCCAAGCGCTTGCTTGGATTGGTTATGGATTACTCATTACGCTCGTTCCTGTCTTTATCATGGGCGTAGCGTCCGTTGTGTGGATGAAAAAGAGTGTCCCCACCACCGCCGGAATGCTTTGTGGCGCGATGGCCAACCCAATTGCGCTCAACTATGCGAGTGACATGCTCCCTGGTGATAAAGCCAACATTGCTTATGCTACAGTTTATCCCTTCTGTATGTTCTTGCGCGTCATCATTGCTCAGGTATTGGTGATGATGTGGCTGGGATAGAGGAGGAAAGGAGAAAGGAAAAAGGAGAAAGGAGAAAGACCGTTCGGAGTGCATCCCGAATAGTCTTTCTCCTTTCTTTATCCCTAAGCAGTTAATAATAAAGAAACATCCGAAAGTCCAATGGATTTTCGGATGTTTCTTTTTTTGTAGGTTTGGTTTAGCCCTTAGTAACAACACGCTTTTCCTTAATGCGTGCCTTCTTACCAGTGAGCGCACGGAGATAGTAGAGCTTCGCGCGACGAACCTTACCAACTTTGTTCACTTCAATGCTTTCGATTGCAGGTGATTCGATGGGGAAGATACGTTCTACACCCACTGTACCTGACATCTTGCGAACTGTGAAACGCTTCTTTTCGCCATGACCAGCGATCTTGATTACAACACCGCGGTAGAGCTGTACGCGTTCCTTGTTACCTTCGACGATCTTGTAAGCTACAGTTACAGTGTCACCAGCCTTGAATGTGGGGTGCTGCTTACCAGTAGCAAATGCTTCTTCAGCAATTTTGAGTAAATCTGCCATTGTGATTTATGTTTAAATTGTTATCGCCCCAGCGCAACATTCTCAGCCATTCGCTTTGGTTCTGACAGCGGTTACGCGGAAAAGCGGTGCAAAATTACTGATTTATTTTGGGTTGGCAAATATTTAGTGGTGTTTTTTAGAGTTTATAGTGTAAGGTTCTTTAAGTTGGAGATTTTTGAATGGGGATTACTTCCCATGGTTGTCAAAACTGAGTTTGTAAAAATTAACTCCCACTTAATTCAAATTAATAGTAAGTTAATTTCAACTAAGTGAGAGTTAATTTTAGGGAAGTCTAAGAGGGGAATCCGCTTATTTCAATTCGGGATACGCAATACGGGTGTGGTAAGCACGCATTAAGTTTTCGATGAGCGTTTGTTTCGCCACTTTGATGTCCTCAAAGGTTATGGGGCAATCGTTATAGCATCCGTCGCGCAGTTGTGAGTCAATAATCTTGTTGACCAAGTTGGAAATGCTTTCCTCAGTGTATTCCTTCAGGCTGCGTGAGGCTGCCTCAACGGCATCACACATCATGAGCGCCGCTTGTTCGGCAGTCGTGGGGTAATGTCCGGGATAGGTGAAAGCCTCAGGGTCGAAGGTCTCCTCAGGATGCTTGTTTTGCCACTGGATAGCGAAATATTTCGCCATACCATGCCCATGGTGGGTCACAATAAACTCACGCACCGCCTGCGGAAGCGAATATTCTTCGGCAAGTTTCAATCCGTTGTTCACATGGTCGATAATGATGCGTGCGCTACTCTTCTCGTCCAAATTGTCATGCGGATTCACGCCTGACTGATTCTCTGTGAAGAAGGCGGGATTCTCTAATTTGCCAATGTCATGGTAAAGCGCACCCACACGAGCCAAAAGGGGTTTCGCATCTATCGCACGCGCCACTTCAGCCGTCAGATTGCTCACCTGGATTGTGTGGTTAAACGTGCCCTTTGCCTCGCGCGACATACGGCTGAGCAGTCCGTCGTTGAAGTTCGTGAGTTCGATGAGCGTTACGCTTGAAGTAAACCCAAAGATACGCTCAATGAGATACATCAATGGGTAAGCCAGGAGTTGGAGTCCGCCATTGATGGCCAAATCTACGTAACGCTGGTGATTGATTTTCAGAATGTCTTCCCACGAAGTGAAGGTCAGTCCCTGAATTAAGTCAAGGCTGAAGCAAACTGTCCATGCCGCAAGAATGTTATAGAATGCCACACGCAACACTTGCGAACGCTCGGTGACTTCTTTGAGTGAGTAAATCGTGTTAAACGCAACGACGATTTGAATCAACAGAAATTCGTAAGGGTCAGGGGCTACGAACGACGCAAGTACCGAAATGATAATGGTGACAACCAATGCCGTGCGTGAGTCAAGGAAGATGCGCGAGAATAGGGGAGCAATGGCCAGCGGGATGATATAGATGCTGAGTCCCGTGTGGGCAGCAACTAGATACGTAATGAGAGGCAGCGCCGTGGATAAGGTGAAAATGAGGAACAGCGTGTTGTTGCGGGGCATATAATCCCTACGGAACAAGTAGATGTAGAGATAAAGCACCACGACAACGAGAGTTGTGATTAAGAATTGCCCAAGAATTATCCACCAATCCGAATGTTGTGTGCCGTAGCGTTCGTTATGCGCCTCCTTCAATGAGTTTAAGATGCCCTCCATTTCTGGAGTGACAATGTCTCCTTGACTGATAATCTTCTGCCCCTTTTGCACCATCGTGCTTACTTGTCCAATGCTGGCATAACTTTCTTCCAGAGTTGACGTGTTTCGGCGTGTGTCAAACGCAAGGTTAGGCTGCAGATAACTATTGATATTGCAACGCTGAAGCGCTTCAGTCCAGCGCCCCTGCATGTCGGCATTCATGATGGATTCATAGGCAGTTCGGGTGGACAACACCTCTGCCGCTTCTCGCGAATGCACACGTTGCCCGTTGACAATGCGAATCCCGTTGGGATATTTCTCTTTGAGTTCCGCATAGTCCTTAGTGCTCAAGAAACCTTCTTTATAGACGCGTGTCAGTTGCGCTTCCACAAAATCCAAACAAGCCGAGGGGATGCTGTCAAACTTTCCTGAAGCTCTGTCTTCAAGGAAGAGCGCCAACTGTTGCGCTCCGAGGTTTTCCTGCATCTGATAGTAGGGTTGGAAAGCGTTGTTGAT
>CALCUV010000325.1 GCA_937906765.1 uncultured Prevotella sp. | reverse complement strand
GCGTAGAGTTGTAGAGACATGCGTGTAATGGCACGTAGATGACATAAAGCACCTACGTGCCATTATTTTCCTTGACATATATCAAGAAATATGTTTTATAACATAAAAAAGAGGGATAAATGCTTGCAGATTCAAAAAAAGGCCGTACCTTTGCATCAGTTTTTCATGGTATTAGATTTAAGGTTAGTAAAGATTGGTTGTCGGGATGACAATCAATTTTTTTTTGTACCTATACCTCAGGACCATTATTCTCCGTAAATATGTTTTGTGTTTGTTTTAAACGCCGCCTATCTACTCCTTAACGTTCTGAAACACTTATTGATAATAGTTATAAAACCATTAATAATTATTATAGCTATTTATTTGTTTTAATTGAAAAAGTCGTTTTACTTTTGCAGTGCAAATCCGATGTTGGAGATGCTTATAAAGTAAAGATTATGCTTATTAAAAATATCCATGCTCGTGAAATCCTTGATTCTCGAGGTTATCCTACGATTGAAGTTGACGTTTTGCTTGAAGATGGCACGCTTGGACGCGCCTCAGTGCCTTCTGGAGCCTCTACGGGAACTAATGAAGCTTTAGAACTTCGTGATGGCGAACCACAACGTTATAATGGTCGTGGCGTAAAGAGAGCAGTGCAACATGTCAACACTATTATCGGTCCTGAACTTCAAGGCACCAACGTTTTTAACCAACGCGCCATTGACGCTCGATTACTTTCACTTGACGGCACTCCCACGAAGAAGCGCCTTGGTGCCAATGCCCTGTTGGGCGTTTCCTTAGCCGTTGCCCGTGCAGCCGCTTCGTCGCAAGGCATTCCCCTGTTTCGCTATTTAGGAGGCATGAATGCCTGCATGCTTCCCATTCCGATGATGAACATTATCAATGGCGGGGCACATTCCGACGCTCCCATTGCCTTCCAAGAGTTCATGATTCGTCCCGTTGGCGCAACGAGTTTCCGCGAAGCCTTACGCATGGGGGCAGAAGTTTTTCACGCCTTGAAGAAAGTGCTTCAGCAACGCTCGTATAACACGGCAGTAGGCGATGAAGGCGGTTTCGCACCCTCGCTTCGCGACACAGAAGAAGCGCTTTACTGCATTATGGAAGCCATTAAGCAAGCCGGTTATCAACCAGGGGCAGATGTGACCATCGCTATGGATTGCGCCGCTTCGGAATATTATAAGGACGGCAAGTATGACTACACCATTTTTGAGGGTGAGAAAGGCTTGCGCCTCACGTCCATAGAACAGGTGGAATATCTCACGCAATTAGTTAATCGTTACCCCATTGACTCCATCGAAGACGGAATGGCTGAGAACGATTGGGCAGGTTGGAAACTCCTTACGGAACGTCTTGGCAAGCGTTGCCAACTTGTGGGCGACGACCTTTTTGTGACCAACACCGCTTACTTGCGTCGTGGCATTCAAGAGCATTGTGCGAATGCCATACTCATTAAGCTCAACCAAATTGGCACACTTACCGAAACGCTCGACGCCATTCAGATGGCACAGCAAGCTGGTTTCGCCGCCATCATTTCCCATCGCTCGGGCGAAACTGAGGATACGTTCATCGCCGACCTTGCTGTAGCCACGGGAAGTGGGCAAATCAAGACAGGGTCGCTCAGTCGCTCAGAGCGCTTAGCCAAGTACAATCAACTCCTGCGCATTGAAGAAACCATTGGAGTAGGTGCGCGTTACGGATGTGCATTGTAACATCCTTTTTCTTAGAAAATGAGATGCCCCAAAATGTGTTTGCAATTCTAGATATACAACACGGAGGGACACCTTTAGTAAACACAAACCTTAAAAAACTAACTACCTTAAATCTCTTTCACCATGAAAAAATTCTTCTTCCCTTCCGTTTTCCCCGACGCCTCCGTGTCGCGCATACTCCTGACGTTGCGCCTCTTTTTCGGCATCTTGTTCTTGATGCATGGGATAGACAAACTCGCCAATTTTGAAGTCTTGTCCTATAGTTTCCCCGACCCTCTCGGCTTGGGTTCACATTTAAGTCTTGTCCTCGTAATCTTGGCCGAGGTCTTCTGTGCCTTAACCTTCATTGGCGGTTTCTTGTTCCGCTTCTCGCTTTTGCCCATGCTCTTTGCCATGTTCATTGCCTTCTTCTATGCCCACGGCGGTAGCATTGCCGATGGCGAATTGGCATTCATCTATTTGGGTGTCTTCCTTTTGCTTCTCGTGACAGGTCCTGGACGTTATTCGGCAGACTATCTCATTTACCGCGTCGTGTGGCGCACTTAATTGCCACAATTACAGACTTCAAATCCACAATATTTCACTTTTTAAACCATAAATCTTATGTCAACTCTTATATTTCCCTTCTTGCTCGCCCTCTCTTGCGGCAGCATTACCGAAGAAAGTGGTGGATTCAAACACCTTGAACTTCCTTATGCCACAGATGCCCTTGAACCCTACATTTCTCGTGAAACCGTAGAACTCCATCACGGAAAGCATCTGCTCACTTACGTCAATAATCTCAACAAGGCGATTGTGGGCACTCCACAAGCCCATCATCACCTCACACAAATCGTAGCCAATGCCGAGGGAGCGTTGTTTAACAATGCGGGTCAGGTGCTCAACCACAACCTCTACTTCCTTCAATTCTCCCCTAAGGGAGGTGGACGTCCCACGGGCGAACTTGCTCATGCCATTCAGAAGCAGTGGGGCAGTTTTGAAACATTCCAAAAGGAGTTTGAGGCGCAAGGATTGGCGCTTTTCGGCTCCGGATGGGTGTGGCTCGCACAAGATGCCGACGGTGTGCTTCACATTGTTCAAGAACCCAATGGGAGCAATCCCGTAAAGCGGGGCATGATTCCCTTGCTCGGTTTTGATGTGTGGGAACACGCTTACTATCTTGACTATTCCAATCGTCGTGCCGAACATCTCTCAGCGCTTTGGAACATCGTGGATTGGAATGTTGTCTCCGCCCGCTTCCTCCAACCTTAAATATATCCAAATGAAAGTTCTTTCCTGTTATTTGTCGGGTCCAGTTGACAAATGAAAAGCGGAAATCTGCATTCTCTTTAAAATCTTACAATTCATGAGGTTAGACAAGAGAAAATGTACACATCGTTGTGTTGGAACGTGGTGAAAATCGTAATTTTGCACTGGAGTCAAGGAACTATTTGTGAGCAACCTCGTCCCCAACACAATTCAACTATATATTCCAAAGTCCATGTGCCACTTTCCCGTGGTGCGTGGACTTTTTTATCTCCGTATGTTTCATGTACTCCACGCAAAACGCTTCCATTGCTGGAGTCAACCTTTTCTCAACATAGACGTCAGTCTCTTCACCATTTCATAGAGTTCGGCATCCACCTGCAAGTGTGTGTCGCAAATTTTCGGGGGTAAACTGCGAGACTTTGGAACACAACATAAGAAGAGGGTGTGTCATCTTGACACCCCCTCTTCCTTAATATTGTTGTCCAGTTGTCCAGCAATAAAAACAAAACCTCTAATTGTGCGTCCTAAGTTAGACATTGTGCGCACAATTTAAGATTTACGAACGCGGAAAAGTAGTTTTGTTTTCGTAGAGTCTGAACAATAGGTAATAGAATTATCCTGAAGATGGATACGATGGTTGTTTGCGCTGACCAACGGGAGATTATTTGTTGTTATTGCTTTAGTCCCATTAGGGCGACCTTTGGTTCTGCGTTTACTTCTCAAAAAGTTTGCCAAACAGCAATAAAAGGTTGTGAGTAGTATGCTTTTGTGCATTCTGCATAACAATATGAAAGTGCGAGATTCAGAAAACACATAAAATCCTACCATTCATCGTGTTAAGCACGATTTTTTTGTTTCCGATGATATTCGGAAACGTAGAAAAATCGTAATTTTGCAGTGGAGTCAAAGAGTTGTATCTCAGCGACTTCGTTTCCAACACAACACTATCATATTTTCTAAAGTCCTTGCATCCTCACGGGTGTGCGGACTTTTTTGTTGTGCCCTCAAAATCGTGATAATCTTTATCCTTGCTTCTATATACGGAACGATTAATATTCCGTGCGCGCTTCATATTCTTTCCAAAGCTTGAATGGCGCTTGAGCTTCTTGAGGAATTAAAATTTCAGTTGTTAGGCGGCGCGACGCAATGGGTTGCTCCAACTCTTCGTAAATAAATTGGTCGTCAAATCCTGCATCAGCCGCATCGTGCTTGTTTGCCCCGTAATACAGGTGGTCAAGGTGCGCCCAGTAAATGGCGCCCAAGCACATGGGGCAGGGTTCGCAAGAGGAGTAGATATCGCAACCCTCAAGGGTGAAAGTTCCGAGCGCTTCACACGCTGCACGAATGGCGCAGACTTCGGCATGTGCCGTAGGGTCGTTGTTTGCTGTCACTCGGTTTACACCTGTGGCGATTACTTTACCGTCCTTTACGATAACGGCGCCAAAGGGACCACCGCCGTTCTTGATGTTTTCTACTGCCAGTTGAATGGCTTGACGCATAAATTGGGTGTTCATGGGGAGGATGAGTTAAGGTTTTGAGGTTTGAGGTTTTAAGTTTTCTAAAGTTTTTAAGGCTACATCCCTTGTGGTTCTGCCGTGAGTCTTAAACTGCGCCCCGTGGCGGGATGTCGGACAATGAGGAGTTCGGCATGGAGGTGCAGACGGTCGGCCTTGGTTCCGTAAAGTTCATCTCCAATAATGGGCGTGCCGAGTCCCTCGGTGTGGGCACAATGTAGGCGCAACTGGTGCGTACGTCCCGTTTGGGGCGAAAGGGCAAGGCGGGTGATGACGCCGTTAGGGGTTGCGCGCTCCTCTATTTTCTTAAAATGCGTAACGGCAGGTTTGCCGTCGGTATGATCTACTACTTGGCGTGGACGGTTTAGCGGATCCAGGCGAAGGGGTAGGGAGATGAGTCCGCTTTCCTGCGAAACGCTTCCCACAACATCGGCAATGTAGCGTTTCTTTGCCTCACGTTCGGCGAACTGGCGCTGAAGTTCATAATGCGCCTCCTTAGTTTTTGCAAAGACCAGCACTCCCGAGGTTGACATGTCCAGTCGGTGCACCACCATTAAGTCGGGGCGTTCCGCCTGGAGTTCAAATGCCGAAGGAATGCTCGAAAGTCCGGGCACACTGAGCATGCCCGAGGGCTTATTGACCGCCACGAGACTTTCATCCTCATAGATAATGGCGAGTTGGTCTTCCACGGAGCGCTGTAACGCTTCAATGGGGTTGGGGTCGAGTGTGAGTCCGTCGAGCATGTGCGCAAGGATGGGTTTACACTTGCTCAGGCACGAAGGATAGAATTGTCCCTCCACGCGCACCTCATTTCGGGGCGACGCTCCCCACCAAAATTCGCCGAAACACAGAGGGTGCCACCCGTGAGTGAAGGCATATTGCAGGAGTTTGGGCAAGGCGCATTCTCCCGCTCCCGCAGGGGGGACCCCCTGAGCGGTTTGCTTGAAAATCTCCACCAAATTCTTGCGCTCCCCTCGGACATTGAGCATCTGGAATTGCTCGAAAATCCACGTCTGTAGGGCGTCGGACATCGAACGGCGCTTTTCGTAAAGGCGCTTCAACTCCTCCTCATATTTTTTTACCGCCGTCGTTGCCTCATCTATCTGTTCGCGGTGGTGCTTCTTGAGACGCGAGAAGTTCCCTTTGAAATACTGACTTTGCTTCACCAGTTCCGCCTCCGTTTCTGCCGAAAGTTCCCCCGCCTTTCTGCGTTCGTCTCTTTTCTGCTTCTCCGTCTGCATGAGGAGTTGGTAATCCGCAATCTCACGTTGCGCCGTGGCAGTTCGTTCTTGGAGTTGCAAGCGCGCCGCGCGGAAATCCTCATGCTTCTCCAAGGTCGCCACTTCACGATTCAGCGCACTGATTTCCGCATCCCGCTCCTTAAAATAACTGCTGGGGTGAAGGAAATCATAGACCGCCGGAACGAAGTAAGGAAGGTCGTTACGCCCCAGCAGCAGTCCGGAATAGGCCGCCAAGAAAGCCACCTCGCCCGGCGTGGGTTCCACAACGAGCACGCCAAACATCTTGCCCTCGCGCCATGCTGCCACTTCGCAGGCCTGCTCTTCCAAATAAGCCATCACCTCAGTGGCCGCCTGCTTTACAAGTGGGTGAGGAGAGTAAGAGAAGGGGTAAGTGAAGCGCTCAGGAGGCGGACTACAAGGATTTTTCAACGCATGAAGCATAACGATTGGGAATATAGGTGAGGAGATGTAATAAGGTATCTGCAAAGGTACTTATTTCCCGTCTATAAATGCTCGCTTAGCAGGCAGAATTCTAGATATGGAGGTGCTGGTTTTGCCTAAGAATGCTGATTCTGTTTTCAAAATTTCGGAGCGAAAGATTGTTTAACATTCTTGCAACCTTATTTAACGAAATAAATTTGTGTAGTTCGTAAATCTCGCCTACTTTTGCCAATGAAAAAAGGAAGTTCCTGGGTTCATTCTTGTAATGAGCAGAGGTTTACTTAAGAATAGTAATTTAAAAAATAACGATATCATGAAAAAGATTCTTTTAATGTTTGCCCTCGTAGGCGCCTTGAGCGCTTGCTGTTCCGATAATAAATGCAACACAGGCGCAGCCGCCGCTTCAACAGCGGAATGTGCCGAACCTTGTAAGACCGAAAAGCATGTGTGTAAGCACGACAGTGTGGCACAAGGTGCATGTTGCGACACGCTCAAGAATGCGTGCACCGGAAGTTGTGCAGATTGCGCAACAGGTTGCAAGAGCGATTCGACAAGTGCGAAATAACCTCTCTCGCTCCATAATGACTGATTAAATCATAATAATGTGTGTTAGCTTTGAATGAAAGGTCCGTCTGCTGAAGGGATTCAGTGGGCGGACCGCCTTTTTTATTTCAGGCATACTTCCACTCATCCATCTGCGTAATAGAAATTCGGAAAATTCAACCTCACTTTCGGAGAAATATGTCTCTTTCAAGAGAAAAAGATTTACTTATAAAAAAGATTTTCTCCTACAAATGTCAATAAAAAAAGGATTTTTGCTTGGCAGAGCGAATTAAATTGTAACTTTGCCTTGACAAACCTACATCTAAACGTTGTGCGGAGGTCGGTTTCTAAATTTGATTTTTTAATTCATATCCAACATAACAACTATGGCAAAGAAATTTATCACATGTGATGGTAATCAGGCCGCTGCTCATATATCTTATATGTTCAGTGAAGTAGCTGCTATCTACCCTATCACTCCGTCTTCAACCATGGCGGAATACGTTGACGAATGGGCGGCTCAGGGTCGCAAGAATATCTTTGGTGAAACCGTTTTAGTGCAAGAAATGCAGTCGGAAGGCGGTGCTGCGGGTGCCGTTCACGGATCTTTGCAGGCGGGTGCCTTGACGACAACGTACACTGCTTCTCAGGGTCTCCTCTTGATGATTCCCAATATGTACAAGATTGCGGGCGAACTCTTGCCTTGCGTATTCCACGTTTCGGCACGCACACTTGCTTCTCACGCTCTCTGTATCTTCGGTGACCATCAGGACGTTATGTCAACACGTCAGACAGGTTTTGCAATGCTTGCCGAAGGTTCTGTACAGGAAGTAATGGACCTCGCAGGTGTAGCTCACTTGGCATCGCTCAAGAGTCGTGTGCCCTTCGTAAACTTCTTCGATGGTTTCCGCACCTCTCACGAAATCCAGAAGATTGAGATGCTCGAGAACGAAGACCTCGCTCCGCTGATCGACCAGCAGGCTTTGGCTGAATTCCGCAATCGTGCCCTCACTCCCGAGAAGCCCGTTGCCCGCGGTATGGCCGAAAACCCCGATACATTCTTCGCTCACCGCGAGTCATGCAACACTTACTACGAAAACGTACCCGCTATCGTAGAAGAGTACATGGAGAAGATTTCAGAAATCACAGGTCGCAAGTATGGCCTCTTCAACTACTACGGTGCTGAAGATGCCGAGCGCGTTATCATCCTCATGGGTTCTGCTACTGAGGCAGCTCGCGAGGCTATCGACTATCTGACCGCTCAGGGCGAAAAGGTGGGTATGGTAAGCGTACACCTCTACCGTCCCTTCTCTGCCAAGCATTTCTTGGCTGCCGTGCCTAAGACAGCTAAGCGCATTGCAGTTCTCGACCGCACTAAGGAGCCCGGTGCAAACGGTGAACCTCTTTACCTCGACGTTAAGGAGTGCTTCTACGGACAGGCTGATGCTCCCGTTATCGTGGGTGGTCGCTACGGTTTGGGTTCTAACGACACTACTCCTGCACAGATTCTTTCTGTATATGAGAACCTCGCTTTGCCCCAGCCCAAGAACGGCTTCACCATCGGTATCGTTGACGACGTTACCTTCACTTCACTTCCTCAGAAGGAAGAAATCGCAATGGGTGGCGACGGTATGTTCCAGGCGAAGTTCTACGGTCTTGGTGCTGACGGTACTGTGGGTGCTAATAAGAACTCTGTCAAGATTATTGGTGACAACACCGACAAGCGTTGTCAGGCTTACTTCTCTTACGACTCTAAGAAGTCGGGCGGTTTCACCTGTTCGCACCTCCGCTTCGGCGATGCGCCCATCCGCTCTACTTATCTCGTAAATACGCCCAACTTCGTGGCATGTCACGTTCAGGCTTACTTGCGCATGTACGACGTGCTCCGTGGTATTCAGCAGGGAGGTACATTCTTGCTCAACACCATCTGGGAAGGCGAAGAATTGGCGGCTAACTTGCCCAACAATGTGAAGAAGGTGCTTGCTGAAAAGCAGGTGAAGGTGTTCTACATCAACGCAACGAAGATCGCTCAGGAAATTGGTCTTGGCAATCGCACAAATACCATCCTTCAGTCGGCATTCTTCCGCATCACAGAGGTAATCCCCGTAGAGTTGGCGGTAGAGCAGATGAAGAAATTCATTGTGAAGTCATACGGCAAGAAGGGTCAGGACATCATTGACAAGAACTATGCTGCCGTTGACCGTGGTGGTGAATACAAGGAGTTGGTTGTTGACGCCGCATGGGCAAATCTTCCCGCGGATGAGGTTGTTGCAAACAACGATCCCGAATTTATCAACAACGTAGTGCGTCCTATCAACGCGCAGAACGGTGACTTGCTCCCCGTATCCGCATTCAAGGGTTACGAAGACGGTACTTGGCCTCAGGGTACTTCAGCTTATGAAAAGCGTGGCGTAAGTGCGTTCGTTCCTACGTGGCAAGCTGACAACTGTATCCAATGTAACAAGTGTGCTTACGTTTGTCCTCACGCTGCTATCCGTCCATTCCTCGCAACAGAGGA
>CALCUV010000324.1 GCA_937906765.1 uncultured Prevotella sp. | reverse complement strand
GATTACAAATCACGTGCTCTGGCCAACTGAGCTAAAGAGGCGGGAGGGTAAGCTAACTGCATCGCGCCGCTACAACCAACTACCTTTGCTGCGATCAAGCCCTGGAGGATTCGAAGGGAGCTGGCCGTACAGCACTTACCCATGTTACATGCTGTAATTTCGTGTGCAAAATTAGAAACAATTTTTCAAACGACAAAGAGTTTGTCTGTTTTTTAATTGCTTAAATTATAATAAAAGTTATGACATGGAAGTTATATACCCTATAGACCTAAATAATTTGCTATATTTTTTGTTAAAATAATTAAATGTAAATCTTAGTTCTTGCTCAATCCGTCAGCATTTTGTAAATTTGCCCAAAATTTCACTATGAGTAAGATTCTTTATTTCGTTGTGCTTGCCACAATCATAAGTCTAAGTTCTTGTAATAATTACAGCAAGATACTCAAGACTGTTGATTTTAATTACAAATATGAGGCAGCAAAGGAATATTTTGCACAAGGACAATATAATAGAGCCTCTCAGTTGTTGCAAACGATGATTGTGACTTTGAAAGGTACTGAAAAAGGGCAGGAGTCACTTTTCTTGTTTGGTTTGTGCAACTATCATTCCGGGAATTATGAAACGGCAAGTTCCATTTTCCGAAAGTATTATCAAACGTATCCTAAGGGAGTTTACACAGAAGAAGCGCATTTTTATTGTGCATTGTCGTTGATGGAAGAGGTTCCTGAGGTTCGTTTAGATCAAACTCCGACGTATGAAGCGATAACAGAGTTTCAAAATTTCATTGAGCGCTATCCGTATAGTGTTAGAAGAGAGCAGGCAATGCAATTTATTTATGACCTTCAAGACATTTTGGTTGAAAAGGAATATCTCTCTGCTAAACTATATTTTGACTTAGGCAATTATTTTGGAAATTGCAGTAATGATGGAGGTAGTAATTATCAAGCATGCGTAATTACCGCTGAAAATGCTATCAGAGACTATCCCTATACTCGACTTCGCGAGGAATTTGCAATTTTAATATTGCGCGCAAAGTTTGAATTAGCGGCGAATAGTGTTGAAGAGAAAAAAATTGAACGCTATCACAATGCTATTGATGAATATTACGGATTTACGAATGAGTATCCTGAATCAAAGTATATAAAAGAAGCAAACCAACTTTTTAAGAAGGCTTCTAAATATGCTACAATGGATTGATAATTTAATAACACTCGAAAGAGCAAACAAAATATGGATTACAAGAAATCAAAAGCGCCCACTAATACAGTGACGCACAATCTCATGGACTTCTGTCAAGGTACTGATAATGTGTATGAAAGCATTGCTATTATGGCAAAGCGTTCAAATCAGATTTCCGTAAAAATGAAGGAGGACCTTAACAAGAAATTGAAGGAATTTGCTTCAGGTAATGACGGTCTTGAAGAAACATTTGAAAATCTTGAGCAGATTGAAATCAGTCGTTATTACGAAAAACTTCCCAAACCTACACTTATTGCGGCAGAGGAGTTCTTAAACAAGCGTATTTATCATCGTAATCCTGCTAAGGATAAGGAAAACCTTGATGACTAATAATAGTTGTTTAATATTACAAGTGGCAAGTAGTTCCCTATGTAGGTTGCTACTTGTCACTCGTTTAGTTTTTCTGTAATAGTATTCAACTCTGGGTTTAGGTAGGGGCATATCATTTTAAATTGCTATGTTTCGTGATAATCGTTCTTTCAAGAAAAGATACTTAAGTCATGTAAATCATTGTGTTAAACTTTGAATGTAACTACTTATTCACATACAACTATAACTTTCATACATCTACGCTTAATTCTTCAGATTATGTGGCAACGTATCCAAACATTATATCTCATTGTCGCTATTCTTCTTCAGTGGACTTGTTTGTTTGTTCCCGTAGGTACTTATAATCAAGAAATTCCTGAACTGGCTGGGCAATACATTTATCTTTACAATGATATTTCAAATTTTGAAATCGTTGTAATTTCTGCGCTTGTTTCCATTTGTGCATTAGTTGCGATATTTAAATTCAAATGCCGCAAGACACAAATGAAAATATGTACACTCTTGATTTTTGCCACTTTTGCAAGTATGTGCTTAGCGATTGTAGAAGGTTGGTTGTTTATACAATCTCAAACGGCAATGCCACATATCTGTTACTTCAGTTTGTTGTTGCCACTCTTAACAATTCTCATGGTAGTTTTGGCAAAGCGCGCCATTCGTAAGGATGACGAATTAGTACGTTCTTCCAACCGCCTCCGTTAAATCGTTTAGAGATTTTCTTTAAACTTTAGTGGTTTATCCTTTCATCTCTTAAATTTGATATTATGTCATTAAACAAAGTAATGCTCATCGGGAACGTAGGAAAAGAACCCGAGGTTAGATATATTGAAGAAGGCGTAGCAACAGCTGTTGTTAGTTTGGCAACAAGCACACGTGGTTATACCTTACCCAATGGCACTGTAGTTCCTGAAAGAACAGAGTGGCACCGTGTTTTACTTTGGAGAAAACAAGCAGAACTTGTTGAGAAATATGTGCACACTGGCGATAAACTCTACGTTGAAGGGGAATTACGCACACGCTCATATACAGATAAACAAGGGCGCACGCATAATGTGACTGAAATTTGGGCAAATTCAATTGAGTTGCTCACCCCGAAACCTAAGCCGCAACAAGAACAAACAACCCCTGCCGCACCCGAGAAATGTCCGTTCTAGTTCCGGAAAACGTTTCGATAACGAAACATAGAATAGGGGAGTCTGAGGTTTATATCATGGACACCTCTATGATAGATGCATGTCTGCTTGTACATCATTTACCTGCTCTAATGTTAAACCAGGCAATGACTTCATTTAAAAGTCAAACACGTCAAAAGGAATGGCTTTGCACACGACTTTTATTAAAGTTCATTGAGGGAGATAAAGCGACTATTGAGTATTCTTCAAACGGAGCCCCCATCCTGTTACATAGCGATAAGCATATCAGTATTAGTCATTCGGGGGATTTTGTTGCAATTGCATTAAGCACGCAACAAGTGGGCTTAGATGTACAAGTCATTAACGACAAACCTTTGCGCTTAAAGTCACGTTTCTTGAGTCATAGAGAAATGACTCTATTAAAATCGGATGAAGATGTTGAAGGAGCGGTGAAACTTTGGTGTGCAAAAGAAGCGGTTTACAAATATGTTTCGAAACCAGGAACAGAATTGATAAGAGATATCGTTTTGGAGATGGTTGACGATGAACTGATGGAGTTATTACGTCATTTGCATATTCGTTTTCTTCAGCATAAAAACCTTATGGTTGTGATTGCCGAAAAGTAGCATCACATATTTTTGATAACAACTTGCTTGTTAAAAGTATTTATGTGAGAAGATATTTTAGTGTTTTAATAAACTAATATTTCATCTCAAAACTAAGTCTCACTTAATTAAAATTATAAGTGACTTAAGAAAAATTCTTAGTAACTTAATTTTTCCTAAAATAGGTATATTTGCTATGCTCATTAATTTGGTTGACGCTACCATTAATATTGAAGAACGTGAGATATTACGAAACGTAAACTTCTCTGCTTCTGAAAATGACTTTATATATATTGTCGGAAAAGTAGGTTCGGGTAAAAGTTCCTTATTGAAATCCTTATATGGTGAATTGCCAATCAAAGGAACCGCTACACAAATCTTGGAATATGATTTGATGAAAATGAAGCAACATCATATTCCAGAACTTCGACGAGAACTTGGGATTGTTTTCCAAGACTTTCAACTTTTAGCAGATTATACTGTTTACGAAAATCTTGATTTCGTTCTTCGAGTTACTGATTGGGATAAAAACGATAGAGGTCCACGAATTTCTGAAGTATTGAAAGCAGTAGGTATTTCAGATAAAGCAAATAACTATCCGCATGAACTTTCGGGTGGTGAACAACAACGTGTGGCAATAGCACGTGCACTTCTAAACTCCCCCAAGATTATTTTGGCGGATGAACCCACTGGTAATTTGGATAAAGAAACGAGTGACATGATAATGACCATCCTAAAGGAAATTAATAAACAAGGAACCATGGTAATCATGATAACTCACAATTTGAATCTCATTACTGATTATCCAGGTACGGCAATATATAAATGTGAGAATGGAAATATTCTGCCTCTCACCACAATTATACAGTAAAACATAAATTATATACAATATGAAAGTTCTCAAATTTGGTGGTACTTCAGTAGGTTCTCCTTCGCGTATGAAGGAAGTATCACAACTCATCACAGAAGATAAGCAACAAAAAATCGTAGTGCTTTCTGCTATGTCGGGCACAACAAACACATTGGTTGAAATTGCCGATTACCTGAAGAAGGGTAATAAGGAAGCAGCCAATAATGTGATAAATAAGTTGCGTACGAAATATATGGAGCATGTAAAAGAGCTCTATTCAAATCAAGAATGGTTAGCTAAAACTTCAGACTTTCTTGAAGATGAATTCATGTATTTGCATTCTTTCTCAGGAACTGATTTTACCGAAACTACGGAAAAGACAATTCTTGCTCAAGGCGAAATGATGTCAACCAACATGGTGACAAATTACCTTAAGGAAATTGGGGTGAATGTGAAGTTGATTCCCGCGCTTGACTATATGAAGACGGATAAGAATAGCGAACCCGACATGAAGTATATTGAGGAAAATCTCAAGACCATTCTGAACGAAAATCCTGACTACGACCTTTACATCACTCAAGGCTTCATTTGTCGCGATTATGAAGGAAAGGTTGATAACCTTCAGCGTGGCGGTTCCGACTATACCGCAAGTTTGATTGGTGCAGTGCTTGGTGCAGATGAAATTCAGATTTGGACGGATATTGACGGCATGCACAACAATGACCCACGTATTGTTGACAACACACAACCCGTTCGCCAACTTCATTTTGATGAAGCCGCTGAATTGGCTTACTTTGGCGCAAAGATTCTTCACCCCACTTGCGTTCAACCTGCTCGTTTTGCTGGTGTCCCCGTGCGTCTTTTGAACACTATGGACCCCAAGGCGCCTGGCACGCTTATCAATAACGAGATGGAGTTTGGTAAGATTAAGGCTATTGCGGCAAAGGACAATATTACGGCAATTAAGATTGTTAGTAGTCGTATGCTTCTTGCAACAGGTTTCCTCCGTAAGGTGTTTGAAATTTTTGAAACGTACAAGACAAGCATTGATATGGTCACAACTTCAGAAGTGGGCGTGAGTCTTTCTATCGACAACAATAGTCGTATTTACCCCATTGTTGAAGAGTTGAAGAAGTATGGCACAGTTGAAGTAGATGAAGACATGTGCATTATCTGCGTTGTGGGCGACTTACAATGGAACAATGTAGGTTTTGAAGCAAAGGTGACTAATGCTCTTGCTGACATCCCCGTACGCATGATTTCTTATGGTGGTTCAGAGCATAACATTTCTTTCTTGATTAAGGGCGAAGATAAGCATAATGCTTTGAAGGCCTTAAGTAAGACGCTCTTTTAACGAATCGTTTTTATGGCATTCAATTTTTATGAAGGTGTCACTCACGAATTGTTGAAAAACGTTGAACAGGAAGTAGGTCCCTTCTATTACTATAATACGTCATTGCTTTGCAAAACTCTTGAAAGCATACAAGAAGAACTGATTGATACCCCTCACTTTCACGTTCATTATGCCATTAAGGCAAATGCCAATCCTGTGCTTCTTAAATTCATTAAACAATCAGGTTTTGGGGTTGATTGCGTGAGCGGTGGTGAAGTACAACGTGCATTGGAGGTTGGTTTTTCTCCTGATGGCATTGTCTTCGCAGGGGTGGGGAAGAGCGATAGAGAAATCCAATTAGCGCTCCGTGCAGGTATCAGTTGTTTCAATGTTGAGAGTTTGCCAGAGATGGAGGTGATTAATGAACTCGCAAAGCAAGATAACGTAAAAGCCCGTTTGGCATTCCGTGTTAATCCCAATGTGGATGCACATACGCATGAGAAAATCACGACTGGACTTCATGAAAACAAGTTTGGTTTGGCGATGGAAGATGTTATTCCTGCCATCCGCCTCTCTCAAGAGTTAGACAATGTTGAATACGTGGGATTACATTTCCATATTGGTTCACAGATACTTGACTTGTCCGTATATGAAGAGTTGTGTTGTCGTATTAATGAGATTCAACTTCAATTAGAAGCAGAAGGCATACACACACAAAGCATCAATGTTGGTGGTGGACTTGGAGTTGATTACGAAAATCCTGACGTTAATCCTATAACAAACTTTACGGAATATTTCAAGGTTTTTAAAGACAATTTGGAGATTCGAAATGGTCAACAAGTTCATTTTGAACTCGGCAGAAGCATCGTTGCTCAATGTGGTGCGTTAGTATCATCTGTCCTTTATGTCAAGCAGGGGCATACGAAGAATTTTCTTATCGTCGATGCCGGTTTCACAGAGTTGATTCGCCCAGCAATGTACGGAAGTTTGCATTATACTGAAAATATTTCGGCAGAAGGTGCTTCAACGGCGCATTATGATATTGTAGGTCCAATATGTGAAAGTAGTGATGTCTTTGCTAAAGATTATCTTTTGCCCACTTCACAACGTGGCGACATCATCGTATTCCGTTCTGCTGGTGCCTATGGAGAAGTTATGGCATCTACATATAATTGTCGTATGCTTCCACACACATTTACAACTGAACAAATTCTTAATAAACAATTTAACTCATGGAATTAGCTACAAAATATAGTCCAGATGCCGTTGAAGGTAAATGGTACCAATATTGGTTGGATAATAAACTTTTTAGTTCAAAACCCGATGGTCGTGAGGCTTACACCGTTGTAATTCCTCCTCCAAATGTAACTGGTGTGCTTCACATGGGGCATATGCTTAACAATACGATTCAAGACATCCTTGTGCGTCGTGCGCGTATGGAAGGTAAGAATGCGTGTTGGGTTCCTGGCACTGACCATGCCTCTATTGCTACGGAAGCAAAGGTTGTAAACCGTCTTGCAGAGCGTGGCATTAAGAAGACTGATCTCACCCGTGAAGAATTCCTCAAGCACGCTTGGGAATGGACGGAAGAACATGGTGGCATCATTCTCAAGCAGTTGCGCCGAGTAGGTGCTTCTTGCGACTGGGACCGCACTGCCTTCACTATGGACGATGAGCGCTCCGAAAGCGTCATCAAGGTGTTTGTCGACCTCTACAATAAGGGGTTGATTTACCGTGGCGTACGCATGGTAAACTGGGACCCTGCCGCACAAACAGCACTCTCAGATGAAGAAGTTGTTTATAAGGAAGAAAATTCTAAACTCTACTACCTCCGCTATATGGTAGAAGGTGACGCTGAAGGTCGTTATGCCGTTGTGGCAACAACTCGCCCCGAAACTATCATGGGCGATACTGCCATGTGTATCAATCCTAATGACCCCAAGAACGAGTGGCTCAAGGGAAAGCGCGTCATCGTGCCCATCGTTGGTCGTAGTATCCCCGTGATTGAGGACGAATATGTTGACGTAGAGTTTGGTACTGGTTGCCTCAAGGTGACTCCCGCTCACGATGTTAATGACTACATGCTCGGTGAGAAATACAACCTCCCTTCTATCGACATATTCAACGACAACGGCACCCTCTCCGAAGCCGCAGGCATGTACGTAGGCATGGACCGTTTCGATGTGCGCCGACAGATTGAGAAGGACCTTCAGGAAGCAGGACTCATGGAGAAGGTGGAACCCTACACCAACAAGGTAGGTTGCTCCGAACGCACGGGTGTTGCTATCGAGCCCAAACTCTCTATGCAGTGGTTCCTCAAGATGCAACACTTTGCTGATCTTGCGCTTCCTCCCGTGATGAACGATGAACTCAAGTTCTATCCCGCAAAGTATAAGAACACCTACCGCCACTGGTTAGAAAATATCAAAGACTGGTGTATCTCACGCCAACTTTGGTGGGGACACCGTATTCCCGCCTACTATCTCCCCACGGGTGGATTCGTCGTTGCTGAAACGGCTGAAAAAGCGCTCGAACTCGCACGCCAGCAGAGTGGCAATTCCGACCTCCAACTCGCTGACCTCAAGCAGGATGAGGATGCGCTCGACACATGGTTCTCTTCATGGCTTTGGCCCATCTCATTGTTCGATGGCATCAACAATCCTGGCAACGAGGAAATCAAGTACTACTATCCCACCAGCGACTTGGTGACAGGTCCGGACATCATCTTCTTCTGGGTAGCCCGTATGATTATGGCCGGTTACGAATACTTGGGCGACATGCCGTTCAAGAACGTATACTTCACCGGTATCGTACGCGACAAGA
>CALCUV010000323.1 GCA_937906765.1 uncultured Prevotella sp. | reverse complement strand
CAAAAGACGGCTTGGTATGATAGACCAAAACGGCAAACTTGTGGTCCCATGCAAATGGAAGAGAATGAGTGATTGCAGTGAAGGTCTGATTGGAGTTATGGACGACGACGGGAAATGTGGTTATATCGACAAAACCGGTAATATTGTCATCCCTTGTCAGTGGAGACAAGTCTGGATTTTCAAAGATGGACTTGCCCCTGTGCAGGACTTCAACAAACGCATCGGATTCATTGACAAAACAGGGAAACTTATAATCCCTTGCCGTTGGAAGAGGGTAAACTATTTTGTAAATGGTCTTGCAAAAGTTTCCGAGTCAAAGAAGTTCCTGTTCTTTGACAAGTGGGTGTATATAGATAAGCAAGGCCAGATTGTCAAATAGAATCCGAATTTACTCTTTAAAACTTCGAGGCGTTTGTCTCTAAATAGAAGCCTGAGAATAGTTTAGGCGCAACGCTTCTATCAGCGCTTTGACATTCTCCGTTGTGGTGCCCCAACTAGTACAGATGCGGATAGCGGTATGTGTGTCGCTCACGCGTTGCCAAGGAGTGAAAAGGAAAGAGGTGCTGAGGCGCGCCACGATGTCATTAGGCAGAATGGGGAACTGTTGGTTGGTGTGGCTTTCCATAAGGAAGGTCACACCTAATTCTTGTAGTGCTGCTTTGATGCGTAATGCCTGTGTCACGGCGTGGCGAGAGATATCAAGATAGAGGTTATCTGTGAAGAGCGCTTCAAACTGAAGGCCGAGCAAGCGCCCCTTTGCGAGCATTCCGCCATGCTGTTTGATGCTGTAGCGGAAATCGCGCATCAGCATGTCTGATTTGCTTACGACTGCCTCTCCGAAAAGCGCACCGACCTTAGTCCCGCCGATGTAAAAGACGTCAGCAAGGCGGGCTATGTCGGAAAGGGTGACGTCGCAAGCAGGACTAGCGAGTCCGTAACCTAAGCGAGCACCGTCAATAAATAAGGGGAGGGCATATTTGTTACACACCTGTTGCAATGCCTCTAACTCCGCAAGTGAATAGAGCGTTCCAAACTCCGTTGGGAAAGAGATATACACCATTCCGGGTTGTACAGTGTGCTCAAAACTACTGTCGGCGCGATGTTCAAGCACAAGATGTTCCACCTGCTCTGCCGTAATCTTACCTTCGTGGGCAGGGAGTGCCAAAACTTTGTGTCCCGTGTGCTCGATAGCGCCAGTTTCGTGTACGGAAATATGTCCTGATTCGGCAGCAATCACACCTTGATGCGGGCGCAAGAGATGGGCGATGACCGTTGTGTTCGTCTGTGTGCCGCCTACGAGGAAGTGCACTTGCAGACTCTCATTCTCGCATGCCTTGCGGATAAGTTGGCGTGCGGATTCGCAGTAATGGTCTTCGCCGTAACCTACGGTCTGCTCCATGTTTGTGTCAAGCAGGCGTTGCATCACCTTGGGGTGAGCACCTTCATTATAATCGCATTGAAATTGAATCATAGGGGGGAGGGTTAAAGGTTTTTAGGTCGTAAGGTTTTTAGGTTCGTGCGGAGCGGATGGCACTCTCACGGGAGAGCGCCTTGCGGAGGAATACTCAAATGCCTTTACTCATTTAATATATACGCCTTGATGATGCGGAAGTCGTAAACAGGGCGGTCGTTTTCGTCAGTCTCTGCCAACTGAATTTCGTTGATGGTTTGCAAACCCTCGATGACTTCGCCGAAAACGGTGTATTGCCCGTCAAGGTGAGGACTTCCGCCTTGCTCCCAATAAATATCTTCGTGCTCAAGAGCGAGTTCGATGGGCGGATTTGTGTTTTCACGCACACGCTGACGGATACGCTCCATCATACCTCCGCCATAGGTTTTACCCCATACGATATAAAATTGCGAACCATCGCTTTTGCGCTCCGGATTCTTCTCATCGCCCTCACGAGCTGCCGCTACGACGCCACGGCGATGGAAATATTTCGGATAGATAATCTCTGCAGGGAGGGTATATCCCACAGAACCTTCGCCCAACTTCTCTCCGGGTTTTGCCGTTCGTGAAGTGGGGTCGCCCGTTTGAATCATAAATTCCCAGATAGTACGATGGAAAAGCAGACTATCATAGAAATGTTCGTTGACGAGTTTGATGAAGTTGTCGCGGTGAATGGGAGTGTCGTTATAGAGTGCGATGGTGAAGTTTCCGCTAGTTGTTTCAAAGCGTACGAGTGTACGCGTTTCGGCGGAGTCAGACACTTGGGGCGCAACAACAAAACTACCTGCCCAACTCTGAGAAGGAAGGCAGGTAATAAGACTGATGAGTGCAAAAAGGAATTGCTTGTTCATACACACAAGAATTATTTTTCAGCGGGTAATTCCGCCTTTTGCTTGGCAGAGTTACTCACGCTGAGCATCATGCCGAAGTAGAAACAGAAGATAATCATTGCCGTTCCCCCGCGACTAATAAGCGGGAGCGGTTGACCCGTAACGGGGAAAAGTCCTACGGCAACCATCATGTTGATTATGGCTTGCGATGTGAGCATAAAGGCAAGCCCGATGATGAGAAAGGCTGGAAAGAGCGTTTCACACCGACTCGCTATTTTCCAGGCTCGGAATATGAGCACGATGTAGAAGAATACCACCAACGTAGCGCCCCATAGTCCGAGTTCTTCGATAATGATGGCGAAGATAAAGTCGGAATACGCCTGACTGAGATAGTCGCGCTGCACGGAGTTTCCCGGCATCAGTCCGACAATGTTACAGGTTGCAATCGCAATGTTTGCCGTGCCGACCTGTGCATTTTTCTTAAGGTCATATTTTGTAGGGTCATCGTTGTCTTCGCCCCACTTGTCGATTCGTGAAGTCCATGTGTCGGCACGGTGGAGTACGGAAATTTCATCTATATATTCCTTAGGAAGGATTTTAAGAGTAGCAAATCCAAGTCCACCGCAAACCAAGAAGAACCCGATTACTTGGGCAAATCGTTTGTAGGGAACGCGTCCGACGAACATCATTAACATGATGACGCCAAAGAGCAGGACGGCCGTTGAGAAGTTTTCTGAGAAAATCAATCCGCAAATGATGACCGTCGGAATCATAATGTATTTAAACGCCTTGTCAGCAATGCCCTCTGCGGTCTGAAGGGAGGACAGGATTAAGGCAGTGTAAATAATCATTGCGCATTTTGCAATTTCGGAAGGTTGGAATGAGATGGGACCTAAGCTTAACCAGCGTGACCCATCGTTGGTTGCTTCCGAGAAGAAGAGGGTGACAATCAACAGAATCCCTGATAGCGGGAGCAATGCCAAGGGGAGAATCTTGAAGAAGCGACAGGGGATGCGCGACACGATAAGTACGACAATCGTACCTGCACCTAAGAACGATGCTTGCTTAATCAGCGGTGCGAAAAAGTTACCCGACTTATAGGTTAAGGTGCTTCCTGCTGAGAACACCTCAACTATCGAGATGATACAGAGGAAGAAATACACCACCCATATAGTGGGGTCTCCTTTAAATATTTTTGAGGATAAGGCCATGACGGGGAATTTGAACGGTTAAAGGTTAACGGTTAACGTTTAGAGTTTAACGATTAACGTTTAAAGGTTAAAGGTTAACGGTGAACGATGAAAGGTGAAGGGGGAGAGGAAAAGGGGGAATTGTTTAAGATTTACGGCGCACAATTTAAGACTTACGGCGCACAATTTAAGATTTACGGCTCGCAATTTAAGGGTTTCGGGGAGTCGGATAACGATTCGTAGTGAAAAGTTGTTTCACTCGGGTGTCTTATCGCCTCCTTGTGCTCAGAACTGCTCGCCTAAAAACTTACAATTCTTTGAAGCATTCCACAAACTGCTCGCCACGGTCCTCCATGTTTTTAAAGAGGTCGAAACTTGCACAGCAAGGACTGAGCAAAACGGTGTCGCCCGCTTGCGCAACACTATGACAAGCGCTTACGCAATCCTTCATGGAGTGTGTGTCAAGGATGGTGATGCCAAACCCTCCGAAGAAATCGTGAAGTTTAGAGTTGTCGGCGCCCAAGAAAACCAAAGCGCGACATTTCTGCTTAACGATTTCGGACAACTGACTGTAGTCGTTGCCTTTGTCCTTACCGCCGATGATAAGCACTACGGGAGTTTGCATGCTGTCTAACGCGCAATAGCAGGCATCTACGTTTGTAGCCTTAGAGTCGTTGATGTACGTCACGCCGTTATGAACGCCCACCTTTTGAAGGCGATGTTCCACACCGGGGAACGTTGCGAGCGCCTCTCTGAGTACTTCATCCGAAACTCCTGCACTTAAACACGCCTGTGCTGCCGCAAGAATGTTGCGCATGTTATGCTTGCCCTGAAGCGAGAGTTCAGACGCGGGCATGCTGAAACTTCGTGGAGCGGTGATGATAAGATTGCCGTCCTTTAAGTATCCTGAAAGCGTTGTGCCTTCTGAAACGGGGGCAGCGGCATCTTCGTGAAAGGCGCAACATTGTACCGCGGGG
>CALCUV010000322.1 GCA_937906765.1 uncultured Prevotella sp. | reverse complement strand
CTTCTGTGTACATGCACACATCGTTAAGTGAAGTCACGCGTTCGCGAGTTCCTGCTACGGTGCGCTTCTTCTGTGCGTCGATAGTTTCAACGATGAGGTTGTTGTTGCCTTGTGCAACGAGGCGATACAAGCCAGGTTTTCCGGCTATAGAGAGAATTACATCTTTCATAAAGTATAAATGTTCTGTTTGTTAGAAAAAAGTGAGGCAAATTTACAACTTTTTATGGAATTAATCCCATAGTGTTGAATGAAATGTTCGCATACACCCGCCTTTACGAATCTTTTAACCTCTTTCCCTATATAAAGATAGCGTTTGCAACCTCTTGATTCACATGGTTTTGAGGATAATCTCACTCCGTCGTGACTTTATATGAAGGTTGTTATTATAAATCCTTATGAGATGACTATTATGTTGATGTTTGTAAGTTGATGATTAACAAGACTCTAAGATGCTTGAAATTATAAGTAACTTAGTAAAAACTATTAGTAACTTAGTTTAAATTATAAGTAACTTAGTTGAATCTATTTCTAACATATTTTTTCATGTGTTGGAAAACCCCAAATAGGTTTCTATATTTTTTATACGTTTCAGTGTTTTTTACTAACTTTGTTGCGAGTAAATTTAAATCCTATATGTATATGAATAACAATTCACTACTTATTTTAATGATTTTCGTTCTATCTTTCATCAGTAGTTGCGTTGTACCAACGACGAACAAGGAGAAGAAAAATAGATTTGCTAATGCGCAACAAGAACATTTTGATGATAAACTTAAGGATTTTGATACAAAGAAATATGATTATAGAAATGATATTCTTAAGAAAGAATATTTAGATAGTGTACGATTAGCAACAGGTTTGTATATGGATTCTGTAAAACTTTTTGTTAATTGGAAAGCTAAAATTCAAAATATCAAAAGTAGAGAGAATAATGGGAATGTTATTTTGTCTTTTGAACTTGAGTATCAACCTGAAGAATATAGAAAAGTAGCTTTTGATGTTGATTATGTGCTTCCAAATAATGAAGACACATTAAAGAAGGATAAAATTTATAGTACTGTAAGAAATCTGAGTGAACTTTCCGATGTTTACTTTGATGGATTCATAAGAACAAAAGCCAATAATGAAGCGCATTATAGTGGTTATTTTTCTTCTGCTTCTGATGATATGTTCTTATCATATCCAGATTTCCACTTCTTCATAGTTGACATAAATGCAGCGTCTAAGGGTGATACTCTATCCAATGATTTACAGAGTGCGGTGGATTTAAGTTTCGAGGCATTAGAACCCTTAAAACTTTACTTTAAGAAAGAAATTTCTGACAAAGAGAAAAATGAGAGGATTAAAGCTATTGCTCCAGAGTTTACTTCAGCCAAAGAAAAACTTTCTGAGGAAGATAAGGGGTATATCAACCGCCTAACAAATGCAATAACATTAAATTTCCTGTACGCTAAATAGATTCTAAGAATTTACGTTCTTTTATTGTATTATGCAATGAATCAGAAATTTACCATTCAATCTGAGCGCACCACGGATGGAAGTCAGACACTTTATATACCCGAACTTGACGAGCATTACCATTCAGTAAAAGGGGCGGTGACAGAGTCGCTTCACGTTTATGTAGGTTTAGGTTTGCGCCACATGATGGAGCAAGCAAATCGTCATGACCCCATACGCGTTTTTGAAGTTGGATTTGGAACGGGGCTGAATGCCTTATTAACGCTTGAGACGGCTATTAAAGAAGAGGTGAACGTGAGTTATAGTTCTTCGGAACTGTATCCGCTCGCTTGGGAAGATGCTCAGACGCTTGCTTATGGCGACCCTGAGAAGTTTAAAAGGTTACATGCACAACCGTGGAATGAAGTTGTTGAACTCCATCCTCGTTTTACGCTTCACAAGATGCTGGGTGATGTGCTGGCAATGCAGATTCCGGAAGCAGATGTGGTATATTTTGACGCATTTGCTCCTGAAAAACAACCCGAATTATGGACGAAGGAATTTTTCCAACGCATCTATAAGGCCATGTCTGAGGGTGGGGTGCTCACGACTTATTGTGCAAAGGGAGTGGTGCGCAGAATGCTCCAAGAAGTAGGGTTTAACGTAGAGCGCCTTCAGGGTCCTGTGGGAGGAAAACGTGAAGTGTTGCGAGCAACAAAATAGTTTTTTCAAGAGTGCTTTGAGTGAAAATTTAACTTCAAAGCACTCTTTTTTCTGTTTTATGAAGGTTGAAGTTAAAAAAATGATATGGTTTTTTTAATTGAAACAGATTATTGGCACGCTTTTTGCTATAGATGTTTTAGAGAAAAATATTTAAAACTATAAATTATGAAAAAAGGACAGATTGGAATAACTACCGAGAACATCTTCCCGGTGATTAAGAAATTTTTGTATAGCGACCACGAAATTTTCCTTCGTGAAGTTATAGCAAACGCCGTTGACGCTACACAGAAGTTGAAGACGCTCAGCACTCGCGGAGAAGTGAGTGGCGAACTTGGCGACTTGACAATTCAAGTGAAAATACAATAGGTTTTCTGAAAAAGACGAAAAATGCTTAATTATTAGGATGATCAGCGACCGTGGTATTGGTATGACGGCTGAGGAAATCGAAAAGTATATCAACCAAATTGCTTTCTCTGGAGCAACTGATTTCCTCGAACGCTATAAGGATGATGCCAACGCTATCATTGGTCATTTCGGTCTTGGATTCTACTCAACTTTCATGGTGAGTGAACGTGTTGACATAATCACACGTAGTCATCAGGAAGGTGCACAAGCCGTGAAGTGGACCTGTGACGGTTCGCCCGAATTTGAAATTACAGAAATCGAAAAGGCAGAACGCGGCACAGACATCGTGCTTCACATTGCGGAAGATTGTAAGGAATTCCTTGAAGAGTCAACTATCAGTCGCCTTCTTACAAAGTATTGTCGCTTCTTGGCTGTGCCCGTGGCATTCGGATTTAAGAAGGAATGGAAGGATGGTAAGCAAGTGGAAACCGAGGAACTTAATGTTGTAAACGATACGACACCGCTCTGGACAAAAACTCCCTCTTCGCTTACGGATGAAGATTACAAGAAGTTCTATTCCGACCTTTACCCCATGGCGGATGAACCCCTTTTCTGGATTCACCTTAATGTGGATTATCCTTTCAATCTTACGGGTGTGCTTTACTTCCCCAAGATTAAGCAAAATATTGACTTGCAACGCAATAAGATTCAGTTGTATTGCAATCAAGTGTTCGTGACTGATCAAGTGGATAACGTAGTGCCCGAATTCTTGACGCTTCTCCATGGTGTGATTGATTCGCCCGACATTCCCTTGAACGTGAGTCGTAGTTACCTTCAGAGCGATGCCAATGTGAAGAAAATTTCTACGTATATCACGAAGAAAGTGGCCGATCGCTTAGCGTCACTTTTCAAAAATAATCGTGAAGACTTCGAGCAGAAGTGGAATGACCTCAGTCTCTTCATTCATTACGGCATGCTCTCACAACCCGACTTCTATGAGAAGGCGCAGAAGTTTGCACTTTTCACAGATGTTGATGGCAAGCACTACACCTACGAAGAATATAAGGAATTCATCAAGGAAGCACAGACGGACAAGGAAGGCAATCTCATTTACCTCTATGCGAGCAACACAGAACTTCAATATGCTCACATTCAGGCGGCTCAAGCAAAGGGTTACAATGTGCTCTTAATGGATGGACAATTAGATGCTCCCATGGTGTCCATGTTGGAACAAAAGTTTGAAAAATCGCGTATCGTTCGTGTGGATGGCGATGTTATTACCCGCTTGATTCAGAAAGAAGATGCGACTACCGAAACCTTGACTCCCGCGCAAGCAGAGAAACTCTCAACGGCATTTGAGGTGACACTTCCCAAGATGGATAAGACCGAACTCCGCGTGCAAACCGAAAATCTTGGAGCGGAAGAAGCCCCCATCGTTGTAACTCAGAGCGAGTATATGCGTCGTATGAAGGAAATGGCACAGTTCCAAGGTGGCATGAGTTTCTATGGCGAAATGCCTGATATGTATAACGTAGTGCTTAACGCTGACCATGCCCTTGTGCGTGGTGTGCTTAATGACTTGGACGCAAAAACAACGGCCGAACTTCAACCTATTGAAAACGAACTTCGCGGTCTTAATGCACGTCTTCAGGTGTTGCAACAAGAGCAGAGTGGAAAGAAGGCAGAAGAAATCTCTGAAGCAGAGCGCACTGACCTTGAAGAATGTCGCAATGCAATTGCAGGAGAAGAGGCGAAGAAGAAGGAGGCTATCACTGCCTTTGCTCAACAAAATCAAGTGATTCCCCAACTTATTGACTTGGCATTGCTTCAGAGCGGACTCCTCAAGGGTGCAGAACTCAATCGTTTCATCAAGCGTTCTATTGAATTGATGAAGTAAAAAGAATAGGGAGTGTGTCTTCACATAAAGTATCGCATTCCCATTGATAATTAGAATCTCACAAAACTTTTAACTTAAAAGAATCCCCAGAAGTCAGACTCGAACTTCTGGGGATTCATGTATCATGGCATACCGAAAGTTTATAAAAAGAGCGAGCAAGAGACTTATGATGAAAAATTATTGTTACTTTTGCTGAAAGGTTATTAGATATATATCATAAAGAAATAATGAATAAGAGCAGAAGAACTGGGTTTCAGTCAGCCCTTAATGAACGCTTACTTTTACTTGACGGCGGAATGGGCACTATGTTACAACGTCAAGGTACATTTCATGGACCTGCGGAATTGCTCAATGTAGATGCTCCTGAACGTGTTGCTAGTATTCATCGTGCTTATCTTGAAGCAGGGGCAGATGTGATTACTACCAACACATTTTCGGCGAATCCCGTTGCACTTGCTGATTATGGTTGCTCGGAGCGTGCTGAAGAATTGGCATACGTTGGTGCTCGGTTAGCACGCAATGTAGTTGATACATTCTCAAGAGACGGTAAGCAACGTTTTGTTGCTGGAAGCATGGGACCCACCAACCGAAGCTTGACGCTTGATGCAGAAGACGTGCGCCTAAGTTTTGAACAAATGGCAAATGCCTACTATGAACAAGCACATGGCTTGATTCGCGGAGGCGTTGATGTGTTGCTGATAGAAACAATTTTTGACGTTATGAATGCGAAGGCGGCCGTGGCAGGTGCACGTCGCGCTATGGAGTCTTTAAGTGTTAAGGGGAGTGTAGATTTATGGTTGAGTCTTACACTTGCCGATGCTGAGGGGCGCATGCTTACGGGATTGGCGTTGAAGGACTTTATTTCAGCAATGACTTATGCACACCCTGCGGTGATGACGTTGAATTGCGGTTTTGGTCCTAAGGCGTTGTTGCCCCATGTGGCGCGTTTGGGAGCATTGTGTCATTGTGCTTTTGGGGTCTATCCAAATGCTGGACTCCCTGATGCTTCAGGTGCTTATACATTAAGTCCGCGTGATTTTGTTGAAGAATTGCACCCTTTGTTGGAAAAGGGGGACGTGAGCATTGTTGGGGGATGTTGCGGAACGACGGATGCACATATTCGTGCGCTTCATGAGGAAAGGGGGAAGGTTAACGGTGAAAGGTTAACGGTTAACGGTGAGGGGTTAACGGTGAAGGGTG
>CALCUV010000321.1 GCA_937906765.1 uncultured Prevotella sp. | reverse complement strand
GTTCGCAAAGGTTTTCATACTTCGTCTGACTCACACTTCTGCCCCCCTCTTCATAACGTGTCAAGAGGCGGTGAACAAGTGTATCGGGGTAGCGGCGGATGGGCGAAGTGAAGTGCGTGTAATGCTGGAACATAAGACCGTAATGCCCAATGTTGTGCGTAGAATACTTTGCCTTCATCATCGCTCGGAGTGCCACGAGTTCAACTACGCCTTCCTCCTTCTTACCCTTCACATCGTCGAGCAACTTATTGATGCTCATCGACACATCCTTCTTCGAACCCTCCGTACGTAAGCGATAGCCGAATTTCGCAATGAAACTCTGGAGCTTTTCTAACTTTTCGGGGTCAGGAACGTCGTGAATGCGGTAGGGGAGTACCTTAGGCGTCTTGCCCTTTGGCACAAGGGCGATGCTTTCTGCCACAGAGCGATTGGCAAGGAGCATAAATTCTTCCACGAGTTTGTTGGCGTCCTTCGCAATCTTGATATAGGTGCTAATGGGAGTGCCCTTTTCGTCAATTTCAAAGCGCACCTCGGGACGGTCAAAGCCTATCGCACCATTCTTAAAGCGCTTGGCGCGCAATTGTTTCGCAAGGCGGTTGAGAACTAAGAGTTCGTGCGCATATTCTCCCACAGGATTTTCAAAAGAACCCGTAATTTCGGGATGTTCTCCCGGAAGATTGTAATCTTGTTCGGAAGCCTCGCCATTTTGTTCAAAGATATGTTGCACTTCTTCGTAGGCAAAGCGTCGGTTCGAACGAATAACGGTGTGTGCAAGGCGCCATTTCAAAACTTCACCTTTTTCATTCATGCGGAAGATAGCAGAATAGGTGAGCTTGTCTTCGTCAGGGCGGAGCGAGCAAATGAAATTGCAGAGTCTTTCCGGAAGCATGGGGATGGTTCGGTCAACGAGATAGACGCTTGTCGCACGCTTTTCTGCTTCGCGGTCAATAATGTCGCCCTCCTTCACATAGTGGGACACGTCAGCGATATGTACGCCCACTTCCCACTCACCCTTTTCGAGCGGACGGATAGAAATGGCGTCGTCAAAGTCTTTTGCGTCCTTCGGGTCGATAGTCACGGTCAACACATCGCGCATGTCGAGGCGGCGGGCCACTTCTTCGGGCGTGATTCCGGGTTCTATTTTCTCGGCAGCGCGTTCTACGTTGGCGGGATACTTATAGGGCAACCCGTATTCGGCAAGGATGGCGTGCATTTCGGCATTGTTTTCGCCCTGCTTGCCAAGGATGTCAATGACTTTCCCAATGGGACTCTTCGAATCCTCAGGCCATTCCACGATTTGCACTAAGGCCTTATCGCCCGTCTTACCTCCCTTGAGCGCAGTCTTGGGCACGAAAATATCGGTTGCCAAAGAGCGGCTCTCGGTAATGAGAAAGGCATAATTCTTCTCCACTTGGAGCTGACCGACAAACGTATCTTTCACGCGCTCTACAATCTCCGTCACTTGCGCCTCTCTTGTATGGCCGTGGCGGCGAGCAAGCATGGTCACTCTGACTCTATCGCCGTCGAGCGCGTGCATTGCATTTCGCTCACAAACTAAGATGTCCTTTCCGCCATCATCGGGAACAAAAATATTGTGTCCATTACGCTTGCGGCGGAACGTTCCAATCATATCATTGCTACGATGAACGCGACGGTAAACTCCCTCTGCGGCACGCGCAAGGTAGTCGTCGAAGACTAAGTCGTCAATAACGTCCATCACCAGCATCTTGGCGCCGTGTGTTTTTGCTTGCAGGTGGCGGAAGATGTGTTTGATGTCCAAATCCTTGGCTGGGTTCATTTCGAAAAGCGTAAGCAATCCTTCATGAATTTCTTTTTTTGACAAGCGCGGGGCTTTCTCCTTGTTCTTATTCTTAGCCATGGTCAGATATGATTTAAGGCGTCCCCCTTAGATGCCTCATAGGGGTGCGGACATGAATATTTAGGGTTTATAGTAGCAAAAGTAAAGATATTTTTTTCAAGTTGAGGCGGGTTTACTCTTTTTATGACAAAATAAACCACATTTTCTTCTTAATTTTGCCTCGTATGCCTCAGGTTAAGTATATAATTGCCGTCATTCTCTTGTGTTGTGGTTTTCTTAAAACTTCAGCACAGGTCACTGTGCGCGTAGATACGGTGGAGTATAACGGCAGTTTGATTCCGCATGTCACCTTTCCCACACTCCATAAGTTTAAGCCAAAAACCTTTAAGAACGATAAGGAGAAGAAGAAGTACGACCGCCTTGTTTATAACATTAAGCGCGTCTATCCCCTGGCGAAGTTGGTGCGCCAAACGATACTTGAAACTTACGAGGTGTTGCAGTATTTCCCCGAATCTGAACGTGAGGCCCACTTAAAGCGAGTGGAGAAGGGGATTATCGAACAATATGGTAAGCAAGTCAAAAAACTCAGTCGCACACAGGGACGCCTGCTTGTCAAACTCGTAGATCGTGAGTGTAACAATACGGGTTATGCCATCACAAAGGCATTCTTGGGGCATACACGGGCAAATGTTTACCAGGGAATCGCACTTATTTTTGGCAATAGTCTGAACAAGAAGTACGACCCCGAGGGTGAGGATAAGGAGATAGAACGTATCGTGTTGCTCATTGAGAGTGGGCAGTTGTAGGAATTGACCAATTCCTGCGAGGGTGCGTCTTTTCCACTCCTTTCTATCACATTGAAAAACATAGATTTGAGTTCCTCAAAACAAACCCTCAAATTGTGCGCCCTAAGTCTTAAATAAGGCGTCTAAAGTCTCTCTTTGTTTCTCCTAAGTCTAATTTTAAAACAGCGCAGCGCCTTTTGCTCCCCAGATAATGCTACAAAAACTCATTCAAACGCTTACCCCTCTGCACGGACCTGCTGAGGCGCGCGCCATAGTCTATGCCTTGATGGAGGATGCCTTTGGTTTGCGCAAGACAGACTTGCTTTTGGGTCGGTTAGACCAACTTTCGGAGGCTGAAAAAGCGCAGTTTTCGGAATATGCAAGGCGCCTGACCGACGGAGAACCATTGCAATACGTCGTAGGCACAGCCCCTTTCGGAAATTTGACTTTTGAAGTAACGCCCGCTACACTCATTCCGCGCCCTGAGACGCTTGAACTCGTGGATTGGGTGGTTGTGGAAGAGGGGAACCGACCCTCGCTCCGCCTTCTGGATATTGGCACGGGCAGTGGCTGTATTGCCATTTCGCTGGCCTCACTCCTTCCGCAGGCAAAGGTTTCTGCCTGGGACATTTCGGCAGATGCGCTCGCCGTAGCCCGTCGTAATGCGGAGCGCAACGGAGTAGAGGTGGCGTTTCAGCAAGTTGATGCGCTTCATGTAAAAGAAACGGAGACTTTTGACTGCATCGTGAGCAATCCGCCCTATATTTGCGAGGCGGAAAAGGCGGATATGACCGATTCCGTCTTGCTTCACGAACCCCACACGGCACTCTTCGTGCCGAATGACGACCCCTTGCGCTTCTATCGCGCTATTGCCGAACTCGGAGTGCGTAACCTTTCCCCCGGAGGCACACTTTATTTCGAGATAAACCGTGCCTATGGCGCCGAAACCTGTAAGTTGCTCCGCGACTTGGGATATACGAATGTGGAACTCCGAAAGGATTTCTATGGTAACGACAGAATGGTACGCGCGAGAAAGGAGAAAGGAGAAATGAGAAATGAAAAATGAGAAAGGAGAAAGACCATCCGGAGGGAACTATCCATCTTGTTTGCTCGTAACTTGACTACTTGTCAATTAAATTTCAAACTTATGCAAAAATACATGCTTCGCTGCATCCAATTAGCCCGTCAGGGTGAACAAACTGCGCCTCCCAACCCCATGGTAGGCGCTGTAATTGTGCATAACAACCGCATAATTGGCGAAGGTTATCATGTGCGTTGTGGCGAAGCACATGCGGAGGTGAATGCCGTACGCTCTGTGCGCCCTGAAGACCGCCCACTTTTAAGAGAAAGTACCATATTCGTAAGTCTTGAACCTTGTGCGCATTATGGGAAAACCCCTCCGTGTGCAGAGTTAATTATCCGTGAGGGCATTCCTCGTGTAGTCGTGGGTTGTGTGGACCCTTTTGCAAAGGTTAAAGGCAAGGGCATCCAAATGCTTCGTGAAGCGGGATGTGAGGTAATTGTGGGGGTGTGTGAAAAGGAATGTCAGGAACTTAACAAGCACTTTTTTACGTTTCATACGCACAAGCGCCCCTTTATCACCCTAAAATGGGCGCGCACGGCAGATGGATTTATTGATGCGTGCCGAGAAGAACTCCTGCAGACTCAAATGTGCGATGCAGCACGTGACATACTTCCCTCTTCGTCCGTCACAACGCCTTCTCAATCTTCTGTTCTTTTGTCTAAACCTCCCTTGCTGATTTCTACTCCTCAAACGCAAGTGCGCGCTCACCGCTTGCGCACCACACATCAAGCCATTCTCGTGGGCCATCGTACCTTGCTTCTCGACAAGCCTTCCTTAACGCCCCGTGCTTGGGACGGACCTGCTCCGCTTCGCCTCGTGCTGGGCAACGTTCCTAACTCCGAACTTCCTGAGGGTTTTGAAGCATTCGCAGATATTGACTCCCTCCTCACCGCGCTTCATCAGCGCAACATTCAGGCACTGCTTGTTGAGGGCGGAAGGCAGGTGTTGCAAAGTTTTATTGACCGCGGACTTTGGGATGAAGCGTGGGAAGAAATCGGAACAGATTTGCTCCGCGAAGAAGGAGTTCCTGCGCCCACCATTCCCCAAGCAACGGTGACTACTAAAGACTTCGGCGGACACACCTTTGTCCATTATATCCATAAATGAAATAACCTTTTCCCTTGAACTTTTATTTTCGCCCCCTACGCTGGCTGCGTCGCTTCCGTAAGCGTTGTGGTTATAACATACATTCTCCCTTTGCTTTCAACTTCGTAACCGGTGTGATTTACGAGGCAGGGAGATTTTATGCTTACTCAGCGCTGGAGAGTCAAGGGGTTAATGTGCCGAAGCGGGCAAGACTGCCCACTATATATTTTTCGCCGCCGAAATCAAGCTTTGTGTACTCTCCTTCTTCAAAGCCCGAAACCACCCGGCGCACCCCGTCTTCCGAAACAAAATCCGTATACAGCACGCCGTTTTCATATAAAAAGGATATTTTGTTTATTCCCGTGCCGTAATTATTTTGGATAGCGCGAAGCGTTACCGGCAAAAGACTTGCGGAAACGCGGTTTTTTGAAGTGATCACATACTCCCTGCCCGATATTTCTTTTAAAAAAGAGTTTCTTTTTATATGCATAACGAACGAGCTGGATAAGATGTGTAAGTGCTTTGATACTCTGCTTTGTATCCAAATCATCAACGCTGCCGTCACCATCAAGAAGTTTATAATTCTTCCAAATGCAATAAGGAGTAAACAGCCCGTTTTCTGCTATGAGTTTATCCCGAAGCTCAGTAAGCATAGAACGTGTAATAACAGTATCCTCAGAGTTATATATAATTCGGAGTGCTTCAATCTGGTCAGAGTAATCATTAATATATTTCTCAAAACTTTCAATAAAACTCTTGCATTTTTTTGAAATTTTGTGTATAATGGGATTATAACATAATGACTGAGAGAGTAAGAAGTCCTTAATGTG
>CALCUV010000320.1 GCA_937906765.1 uncultured Prevotella sp. | reverse complement strand
TCGATAGATTGGTTTAACTCACCCTTCGGTCCTTTTACAGACACTACATTATCCTGGTATGTTACAGTAACACCTGCAGGGATGTTAATCGGCAATTTACCTATTCTTGACATTGTTTTCCTCCTAAATTAATATACATAGCAAAGAACTTCGCCACCAATCTTGAGTTCTGAAGCTTCCTTGTCAGTCATTAAACCTTTAGACGTTGATACGATTGCGATACCAAGTCCGTTAATAACACGGGGCATTTCACGGTAACCAGTGTACTTACGCATACCGGGCTTAGAAACACGTGTGAGGCTCTTGATAGCGTTCACCTTGCTTTCGGGGTGATACTTGAGAGCGATCTTGATGGTGCCCTGAGGACCTTCTTCAATGAACTTGTAGTTCAAGATGTAGCCCTTTTCGAAGAGAATCTTTGTGATGTTCTTCTTCACATTTGACGCAGGCACTTCTACAACGCGGTGCTTAGCGTGAATCGCGTTGCGAAGACGGGTCAAATAGTCTGCTATTGGATCTGTCATGATAAAATTGTTTAATTAATCGGGACTGCCCCGACAATATTAAATAATAATAGAAAGAATTATCTCTGTTGGTATTGCTTACCAGCTTGCCTTCTTAACGCCGGGGATCAAGCCTTCAGAAGCCATTTCACGGAACTGAATACGTGAAAGACCGAAGAGGCGGATATAACCCTTGGGACGGCCAGTGAGCTTACAACGGTTGTGAAGGCGAATGGGGTTAGCATTCTTGGGGATTGCCTGGAGCTTACGAGCAGCCTCGTAAGCTTCTACAGGATCCTCAGACTTGTTAACAATTTCCTTCAACGCTGCACGCTTAGCTGCGTACTTGGCTACCATTTTAGCACGCTTTACTTCACGTGCCTTCATTGATTCTTTTGCCATGTGTTGTATTAATTGTTTTTAGCGTTCTTAAAGGGAAGACCAAATTCCTTAAGGAGAGCGTAGCCTTCTTCGTCAGTGGGAGCAGATGTCACGAAAGTGATGTTCATACCGAGCAAACGATCGATAGAGTCGATGTTGATTTCGGGGAAGATGATCTGTTCCTGAATACCGAGCGTGTAGTTACCACGACCGTCAAACTTGCTTTCGATACCCTTGAAGTCGCGGATACGGGGCAATGCCACGCGAACCAACTTTTCGAGGAATTCGTACATGCGTTCACGGCGGAGTGTTACCATTACACCGATAGGCATCTTCTTACGAAGCTTAAAGTTTGATACGTCCTTCTTAGAAACTGTTGCTACAGCCTTCTGACCAGTGATAGCAGTGAGTTCGTTGATTGCAACGTCAATGATCTTCTTGTCAGCTACTGCTACACCAAGACCTTGGTTGATAACGATCTTCTTCAACACAGGAATCTGCATCTTAGAAGAGTAGTTGAACTGCTTCATCAAAGCAGGAGCGATCTGCTCTGCGTAAACTTTCTTAAGTTGTGCTGTGTTACTCATTACTTGATCTCCTCTCCTGATTTTTTAGCGTAGCGAACAAGCTTGCCATTTTCGTTCAACTTACGACCGATACGAGTTGCTTCGCCAGTCTTGGGGTCTACCACATTGAGGTTAGAAATGTGGATGGGAGCTTCCATCTTCACGATGCCTCCCTGAGGGTTCTTAGCGTTAGGCTTCTGGCTCTTTGAAACCATGTTGACACCTTCTACGATTGCACGCTTCTTTTCTACGAAGACCTTGGTAACAACGCCTGTCTTACCTTTATCTTCACCAGCGAGAACCTTTACTGTGTCGCCTTTCTTAATATGTAATTTCATTACTATTTCGATTAAACGGGGATTAAAGTACCTCAGGTGCCAAAGAAACGACCTTCATATTAGCAGCACGAAGTTCACGTGCAACCGGACCGAAAATACGACTACCTCTCAACTCGCCTGCATTGTTCAAAAGAACACATGCGTTGTCATCAAAGCGGATGTAAGAACCATCAGCACGACGGATTTCCTTCTTAGTACGTACGATCAAAGCCTTCGATACGGCACCCTTCTTAATATCACTTGACGGAATCACGCTCTTTACAGATACTACGATTACGTCACCTACAGAAGCGTAGCGGCGGCGAGTACCACCAAGCACACGGATACAAAGTGCTTCGCGTGCACCGCTGTTATCAGCTACTGTCAATCTAGATTCTGCTTGTATCATAATTACTTAGCTCTTTCTACAATTTCAACAACTCTCCAACGCTTAGTCTTGCTCAAGGGACGAGTTTCCATGATGAGAACTGTATCGCCGATGTGGCAGTCGTTCTTTTCGTCATGAGCATGGTACTTCTTCGTCTTAGAGATGAATTTACCATAAATGGGGTGCTTTTCCTTGAACTTAGCAGCTACAACGATGGTCTTGTCCATCTTGTCGCTTACAACAACACCCTGTCTTGTTTTTCTTAAATTTCTTTCCATCTGGATGATGATTATTTGTTGTTAAGTTCGTTCAACACAGTCTTCATCTTAGCAATCGTACGACGTGCCGCTTTGATCTGTGCAGGATTTTCCAGAGGAGTGATGCTGTGGTTAAGCACCAACTGGTTGTAGTTAGCTACCTCAGTCTGGAGGCGTTCTGCCAACTCGTTAGCTGGGATTTGACGGATTTCTGCGATCTTCATAATTATGCGTTTTTATCGTAGTCATGTCTAACAATGAACTTTGTAGTAACGGGGAGCTTCTGCGCAGCGAGGCGGAGCGCTTCCTTAGCTACTTCAAAGGGTACACCATCAATTTCGAAAATGATGCGACCAGGAGTGATGGGGAATACGTAACCTACGGGGTCACCCTTACCCTTACCCATGCGGACGTCAGCAGGCTTCTTAGTGATGGGTTTGTCAGGGAAGATGCGAATCCAAGACTGTCCTTCACGCTGCATGTAGCGTGTCATTGCGATACGCGCAGCTTCAATCTGGCGACCAGTGAGCCAGTGTGTATCGAGGCTCTTGATACCGAAGCTACCGAATGCAAGCTGATTACCACGCTGTGCATTACCCTTGCTACGGCCCTTATGCGGTCTTCTGTATTTTGTTCTTTTAGGTTGTAACATAATACTCTAACTGATTAACGGTTATTGTTTTTCTTGTTACGGAACTTGCGGTTGTTATCGCCCTTGCGTCCAGTTTCCTTTTCAGGAGTGAAGTTAGGAGCGAGGTCACGCTTTCCGTAAACTTCGCCACGGCAAATCCATACCTTGATACCAAGGAGACCTACCTTTGTGAGAGCTTCAGTGTGGCAGTAGTCAATATCTGCACGGAATGTGTGGAGAGGAGTACGACCTTCCTTGAACATTTCGCTACGAGCAATTTCAGCGCCGTTAAGACGGCCAGAAATCTGCACCTTGATACCTTCAGCACCCATACGCATTGCGTTCTGGATAGCCATCTTGATAGCACGACGATAAGCGATCTTGCCTTCTACTTGGCGAGCGATGCTCTTACCTACGATAGTTGCATCGAGGTCAGGCTTCTTAATTTCGAAGACATTGATCTGCACTTCCTTGTCAGTGATCTTCTTAAGTTCTTCCTTAAGCTTGTCGATGTCCTGACCAGCCTTACCGATGATAACACCGGGACGTGCTGTGCAAACAGTAATTGTAATCAGTTTGGGAGTGCGTTCGATAACGATGCGTGAAACGCTTGCCTTAGCGAGACGCACGTCGAGATACTTGCGGATTTTGCTATCTTCGAGGATATTGTCACCGAAGTTAGAACCACCGAACCAGTTAGAATCCCAACCACGAATAATACCAAGTCGGTTTGAAATCGGATTTACTTTCTGTCCCATAGATTAATCATTTTTAGTACCCACGTGGATTGTAACGTGGTTTGAACGTTTACGAATTCTGTAACCTCTACCCTGGGGTGCAGGACGCATACGCTTGAGAGTAGCACCACCATCAACAAAAATTTGTGTTACGAACAATTCGCCTTCTTCTGCCTTGCGATCGTTCTTCTGTTCCCAGTTAGCGATTGCTGAGCGCAACAACTTTTCCACATCTGCAGAAGCAGCCTTCTTTGAGAAGCGGAGCGTGCCGAGTGCGCGATTTACCTCCATACCGCGGATCATGTCAACGACATAACGCATCTTGCGGGGTGAAGAGGGGCAATTTTGCAACTTTGCAAAATATTGGGTCTTGAGCGCTGCCTTTCTAGCTTCAGCAGCGAGTCTTTTTCTTGCTCCCATTTATTTTATTTCTTTAAAATCTGGTTTGAATGTGCCTGTTTACTTCTTCTTGTTACCACCGTGGCCACCAAACTTACGTGTGGGCGCAAATTCGCCGAGCTTGTGACCTACCATGTTTTCAGTAACATAAACAGGAATAAACTTATTTCCGTTGTGAACTGCAACTGTATGTCCTACGAAGTCAGGAGATATCATTGAAGCTCTGGCCCAAGTCTTAACAACTGTCTTCTTGCCGCTTTCGTTCATTGCAAGAATCTTCTTTTCGAGAGAGACAGCGATATAGGGACCTTTCTTAAGTGAACGACTCATAATCTTATTCTCGTGTTAGTGAAATTACTTTTTACGTCTTTCGATAATATACTTGCTTGACTGCTTCTTAGGTGCACGTGTCTTGAGACCCTTAGCATACAAGCCTGTACGTGAACGTGGGTGACCACCTGACTGACGACCTTCACCACCACCCATGGGGTGATCTACAGGGTTCATAACAACACCACGGTTGTGAGGACGACGACCCAACCAACGTGAGCGACCTGCCTTACCTGAAGATTCAAGAGCGTGGTCAGAGTTACCTACGCTACCTACAGTTGCCTTACAAGCACTGAGGATTTGACGAGTTTCACCAGAAGGAAGCTTGATTACGCAATACTTACCTTCACGAGAAGTGAGCTGAGCGAAGTTACCTGCTGAACGAACGAGGAGCGCGCCCTGACCGGGACGAAGCTCGATGTTGTGAATCACTGTACCAACAGGGATGTTCTGGAGGGGAAGTGCGTTACCTACTTCGGGTGCAGCTTCAGCGCCTGACATCAACCTGTCGCCAACTTTCAAACCATTGGGAGCAATAATATAACGCTTTTCACCATCTACGTAGTAGAGAAGAGCGATACGAGCTGAACGGTTAGGATCATACTCGATTGTCTTTACTGTAGCTGGAATACCGTCTCTGTTACGCTTGAAATCGATAAAACGGAATTTACGTTTGTGACCGCCACCTCTGTAGCGCATT
>CALCUV010000319.1 GCA_937906765.1 uncultured Prevotella sp. | reverse complement strand
GAGCACAAAGGGATAGTCTTCGGCTTTCACCGCAGTTCTTGAAGACTGTGCTATGGCGCCAGTCAACGAGAGGATGAAGAGTGAGAGTATGAGTGTAAAATGTTTCATAGGCAATGAGTGTTATGAGTCATGAGTTGCATACGGTGTATGCAAACTCATGAACTCGTTTCACGTAATGAGGAGTGCTTAGACACGTTTGACCTTCAACAAGGTCTGTCATCTAAAGAGGTCTTAGTAATGTTACCAAACGTCTTCCGCTTCGTTGCCGCTGTAAACTTCTTTTGGTACAATTTCAATGTAGTCAATTTGCAATTGAGAGTCGAGTTTCTTAAGCGCTGACTTATAGCGGAGGTAGTAATTCTTGCCAGGTTCCAAACGTTCTACAGTTACGATACGGCGTAAGTGACCACTATAATCGCGAGACATACTTTCGCCCTTACCATCTGTCCAACCGAAAAACTTAGGACCCTTCATGTAACCCTGGTTACGCATGTTCTTGTCGTTTTCAATACAAGTGGTCTCATCAAGATCACTATCATCTACCCAAGGAATATTAACGGAAGGCGCAGATTGGCGCAAGTCGTAAGGAAGTCCAGTAGGTTTGAGGCGGTTCATATCTTCACCGAAATACAACTGGCACATACCGCGAAGGGTATTGTGAGAGACGCCCAAGCGAATTTCATATTCCTTTGCAACAGGTACAGGAGGAATGCGGAAAGTGACATCGTAGAGACCAAGAATCATCATTTCGTCACCCTGATAGTTACACCAACCCGTTGTACTGATAGGAGAGTAGGCACAGAAGAGATAGAGTACCTGTGAACTTGAATTCTGAAGGGGGAGGTTCTCAAAATAACCTGCGGGGAACATAGAGTATTTACCCAAACGGAGGTTGTTAGAACTCAATTCGTGAATGATGGTCGCATAATCTACACGCATGCGTTCCAATGCCATAAGGTTGCGCTCAGCATCGCCAAACACGAGCAAGTCACTGATAGGATAGATGTATCCATTGGCAGCGCTGACACTTTGATCCTCATAAATCATCACGCCTTCGCCACCGGGCTTCACGGAAGTTTCTTCGTAGGAACCCTTAAGCCCATTGTCGTAATTTACAAAGCGATTGATGAACACGGGATTGCCTTCAAATTGCGAACCAATGGGACCGCGCGAACCAACTTGGAGTAACTTGATGGGCTCACGCACTTCCACTTGTTTTTTGGGGTGAATTGTGGTGTAGTAATCCCAAGCGTCGGTGGGGAGTGTCTTAGTTTGTGGGTTCTTTTGGTCAGGACCGTATTGGTATTGGTATTCTGTGTAGTGAACTACGAGTTTACCGGGCGCGTATTTACCATCAATGAAGTGGTATTTTACGAACTTGTAGAGCGGATTGTTGGGGCTTTTAAGATTATCAAGGTCTTGTGTGCCGTAAGCCGTAGTGATTTTTGACACACCCTTAAGTCCTTCGAGCACTTCTTCCCAGTTGGTGATGTTTCCGTCTTCGTCAAGTTGCACAGCGGGAACTCCGTAGGATTCAAAGATATCATCGGTTTCTACAAAGCCAGTGTAGGCGATGTAACGCTTAGTGGGGACGTCGAAAGTACCAGGTTGTGCTACCAATTTCTCAGGAAGTTCTTGGTTTTCGTAATCCATGTCACGCTCTTGGTTCATCCATTCCCAGATACCGGTTTCCTGAAGCAAGCGTCCCATAATTTTCATGTTGGGAGTGTTCTGCACTACTTCTGAAATGTAATCTGAAGTGGGGGCAATTACGTCTGCCATGATGTGCAACCAACCATTTGACGCTTCAAAGTCAGAACGGAGCACGCGACAGGTTTTCTCGATGTTGTGATATACGGGGTAACTGATTTTTACGGTATCCCCTTCCTTCATTTCGGGAAGTTTTGTGAGGGGATCGTATTTTACGCGCTGCACAGTGTCAGTTACGTTTGCGTCTTCCGAACATGTGAGCAAGCGGTCATAGAGATTCGAGAGGTTGAATGAACCAGAAGAGGGGAACTCTGTAGATTCGTAGGCCTCTTGTTCGCCATTGTCAATCACACAACTGTAAACCACCAATTCAGCTTGCTCATTCGTGAGTTCATCAATGCTTGTGAGGCCTAAGGTCTTCAAATAAGCTTCAATCGCTACGTTATCGGGAACAAAAACCGTGTAGTTACCACGCGCCGAAATCACACTGTAAACAGACGATGAGTTCGCCTTGTTACCCAATTTTACACGCTTGAAAAGGTCACGCGCCAAAGATAATTCAGGGTTAGAATCAATGATGTCAGCAAGTGTTTGTTCAGATTTAATTGCAAAGTTAGAACCGTCGATTTCTTCTTCGCAACCCGTAATTCCGAATACTGATGTAGAGATAAGTCCGAATGCTAAAACCTTAGCAACGTTCTTTACTGAAAACATGGATAAGTTCATATAAAGAGTATTTTTTATTTTTGTCTAAAGCTGAGTGTGCTATATACATATAATGCGCAAAATTACATATAAAATATGAACTGTCAAAGAATAGGCACTTTTTTGTGTGATAGAGTTAGCAAAAGATACGTATTTCAGAGCGAAGAACAGGAGAGAATAACAAGAGAATCGCCCTGTTTCTGACAAGATTCTGTAAAGGACATTGTTGAGAAAATCAAGAACTTTATCATGAAAATGAAACACATTGTTGTGGAAATCAAGACCTTTTTCGTGAAAAAGGGTGTCATGAACGGGTACTTTTGTGACTTTTGCGCTTCTGTCAAAGTGATGTACGAAAAAAGGACGCACACCCGTGCGCCCTTATGCGTCAATTCCGCCTTCCGAGGTCACTTTTGTGCAACCTTCGGTCAGGGAGAAGTAGGTTACTGTCTTAGAGGTTGAGGTGGAATTCTACCACGGCCTCAATTCCCTTACGAAGCATGTCGAGAGGGAAGTTTTCGTTGGGCGAATGGATTGCGTTGCTTTCAAGTCCGAATCCCATAAGCACAGTTTTGATACCGAGAACGCGCTCAAAGTCACTGATAATGGGGATGGAACCACCGCGACGCACAGCCAAGGGGCGCTTGCCGAAGGCTTTTTCAAACCCAATTTCTGCCGCCTTATACGCAGGGAGCGTTATGGGGCATACGTAGCCCTCTCCGCCGTGCATAGGCGTAACTTTAACTTTCACGCTCTTGGGGGCAATAGACATGATGTAATCTATGAAAAGTTGCGAAATCTTTTCGTGTTGCTGATGAGGCACTAAGCGAGTAGAAACCTTGGCATAGGCTTTTGAGGGAAGCACGGTCTTAGACCCTTGTTCCGTGTAGCCTCCCCAAATGCCACACACGTCAAATGAGGGACGGCAACTGTTACGCTCAATCGTAGAATAGCCTGCTTCGCCGCTCACTTCTTCAATATCAATCGCCTTTTTATACTTTTCAAGGTCGAAAGGAATACCCGCAATCATCTCGCGTTCTTCAGCCGAGAGTTCTT
>CALCUV010000318.1 GCA_937906765.1 uncultured Prevotella sp. | reverse complement strand
GTTCCGTCACAAAGGAAAGGCCCACAGTAAAGATAAGCAGGTTAAAGGGGATGTCGAGAACGGAAGCGTAGAAGACGGCACGGTCGCCAAAAATTGCGGCACATGCGGGGAATCCGATGAAGGTGACATTCCCGAAAGTGACCATGAATTTCTGCAAACCTTGACGCTCGGGGCGCACCTTCCATATCTTGGCAATGGCAAAGGCACCCAAAATCAACACGGCGTAATTGATGAGCGACACAATGACGAGTTGATAAATTTCTTCGTCGCTAAATTGCAACCCTTCGCCCATCACGGACCCGATAATGAGCATGGGGCAGGTAACGTTGAGAACGAAGACCGACATATTGCGGTTCATCTCCGTTTTCCACACTCCGATGCGCGTGGCAACATAACCTACGATGACCACTCCGAAGATGATGGCCATTTGTGTGAGTATTTGTAAAAATGACATGAGGTGTTGTTTATTTCTTTAGGTGAATCAGGTTGGTTGGACAGGTGAATGGGGTGGTTAGACTGGCGAATCAGTGTGGTTAGACATAAGAACAAAAGAACATATTTTAGTAAGGATATAGAAGTTTACTCTAAAAATAATGTCATACTCCCTTGCTCTATCTAAAGGGAGCACTCTGATTTCAAATGGGTTTGTAATCATACTCCCTCCCCGCTACGCGGTACTCCCCCTATCTTAAGGGATACTGCCGAAATTCTAAAGAATAAAGAGGGGGTATGATTACAATCTCTCAACCTCTCTCTTCAATTTCTCAGTATCTCTTAACATTGGGGCGAGGTAGCACGGCGTGGAGCGTGTATGATAATCCATAAAGGCTAACTGCTATATCATAGTCCATATTTGGCGTTAGCTCTTTTGTCCTTTTGTTCTTCTGTCAAAAACTAATCTTGTTGATAAATAAACTTCTGTTCTTCTGTCCCAAAATTGTAGCAGTGTTGTTTATAAATTCTGTTCTTTTGTTCTTCTGTCTCCCCTGCTCTTTTGTCCTTTTGTTCTTCTGTCCAAAAAGCAAAAATCTTTTGTTCTTCTGTCTCACCCCCAACTTCGCTTTTCTGTTCTTCTGTCCAACAACTGTTACTCCTTGTTATTCGTGTCCATCCAAATCGTAACTGGTCCGTCATTGATGAGCGCCACTTTCATATCTGCTCCAAATTCTCCCGTACCCACTTCCTTGCCAATCAGACTGGAGAGGGTGGTGCAGAAATATTCGTAAAGCGGAATCGCCACTTCGGGACGCGCCGCTCGGATGTAGCTCGGACGGTTTCCCTTCTTCGTGCTCGCCATTAAGGTGAACTGACTTACCACTAAGGCTTCGCCACCGACGTCCGTAATGCTCTTGTTCATCACTCCCGCTTCGTCGTCAAAGATTCGGAGGGCGGCAACTTTCTTACAGAGCCAGTCGGCATCGTCGGGCGTATCGGTGGGCTCAATTCCAAGCAAAATTAACAACCCGTGGGAGATGTTGCTCTTTACAACGGAATTAATCGTAACTGATGCTTGACTTACGCGTTGGATTAGTATTCTCATAATGAATAAAATGCAGATGAATATTTGCGAAAAAATAATACATTTCAGTTTCTCCGTCTGGAGTAAAATTGCACGTGTTTTGCTGATTTGTGCAAATTAAGTGGTGGCGACTTCAAGAGATGTGTTCTCGTGAAGGGCACTAAATATTTTTGCTCCGTTTTTCTCGCCGAGCAGGGATTGGAGTTGTGCAACGCTGGCTTCTTTAACGCGCTTTACGGAACCAAACTCCTTGAGGAGGGTTAGTTTTGTTTTGGGACCTATGCCTGAAATGCTATCCAGCGCAGAAGCAACTTGGCGCTTCGAGCGTTTCTCGCGGTGGAAGGTAATAGCGAAGCGGTGCACTTCTTCTTGCATGGCCGAAAGCGTGCGGAAGAGTTGTGACGTTGGGTCTAATCCAATGTGTGCTGGAGGAAACCCATAGAGCAGTTCACGAGTTCTGTGGCGCTCGTTCTTTGCCAGTCCGGCGATGGGGATAGAAAGGCCGAGTTCTTCTTCTACCACTTGGCGAATTACTTCCATTTGCCCCACACCTCCGTCGGCAATGATAAGGTCGGGTAGGGGACTTTCTTCTTCCTTTAAGCGGGTGTAGCGACGGCGCACCACTTCCTTCATCGAGGCATAGTCATCTGGCCCGACAACGGTCTTGATGTTATAACGGCGGTAATCTTTCTTGGCGGGTTTTAACTTTTCAAACACCACGCAAGCGGCTACGGCGTCCGACCCCTGGAGATTTGAATTGTCGAAAAGTTCAATGCGCATAGGCAGTTTGGGAAGTCCTAATTGCTCTTGGATTTCCTTCATCAAGCGCACCTGCTTTTGTTCGGGATTTAACTTTTCTGCTTGCTTCAAACGGTCGAACTTATATTGCTTCACGTTGAGGCGCGAGAGTTCTAAGAGTTTCTTTTTATCCCCCTTCTGAGGTATGGTTTGCAGGGCGTAATCTTCGGGCAAGTCCACGTTGAAGGGTACGATTATTTCCTTTGAGCGACTCTCGTATTTGGTTCTCATTTCCACAATACCCAAAGCCAGGAGTTCTTCATCGGTTTCGTCCAATCGCTTGGTGTATTCAAAGGTGAAGGCTTGCGTAATTGCTCCGTTGACAACGTGTAGGTAGTTGATATAAGCCTCTTTCTCGTCCGACTCAATGGCGAATACGTCGATGTTATGAAGCGTATTGCTGACCACTTCACTCTTGGCGCGATACCCATCAATAAGGTCGTATTGCTCCTTAATCACCTGTGCCTCCTCAAAGCGGAGTTCTTCGGCAAGGGAAATCATTTTCGCGCGCAACTGCCTTTGAAGTTCTGCCGTATTCCCCTTCAAAATCTCCTTGCATGCCTCAATGTTTTCTCGGTATGCCTCACGCGTTTCCTTACCTATGCAACAGCCGCCACAACGTTTGATGTGGTACTCCAAACATACCTTATAGCGCCCCCCGTCAATGCCTTCTTGCGTCATAGGTTGGCGACAAGTGCGCGGGCGATACAGTTGCCGACAAAGGTCCAGCAAAGCGTGCATCGTGGGTACGTGAGAGTAGGGACCGAAGTACATGCAATGGGGCAGATTTCGGTTGCGCGTAGAAAAAATACGCGGAAATTCCTCCTTCGTTACGGCTATCGAGGGATAGGTTTTGTCATCCTTCAGAAGTACATTGTAACGCGGTTTATACTTCTTGATAAGGTTGTTTTCAAGCAAGAGCGACTCCTCATTGGTCTTCACTACGATGTAACGGATGTCGTGAATCTTGCGCACAAGCATCTGTGTTTTCTTCGAGTCGTGCTCACGGTTGAAATACGAACTCACACGCCGTTTCAGATTTTTCGCTTTCCCAACATAAATTACCGTGCCCGACTCGTCGAGGTACTGATAGCACCCCGGCAAGTCGGGCAAGTTGCGAATAATTCCTTCTAAGTAGTCATTCATTAGTCTTCAATCACAAGAAGGGTTTCCACATTTTTATCTGCTCCTAAGAACTTACGGCCTTCCAGTCCTTCAATCTTGAGTTCGATAAGACAATTTATAAATATGTCCTTAGGATGGAATTTGCTGACAAGGTTGTAAGCCGCCAACATAGATCCGCCCGTTGCGAGAAGGTCATCATGAATCAGCACAACGTCGTTAGCATCGATAGCGTCGGTATGAATTTCGATAGTGTCCGTACCATATTCCTTGCCATAACTTTCCTTGAGTGTTTCAGCAGGAAGTTTTCCAGGTTTGCGACACATTACAAATCCGCAACCTAAGCGAGCGGCAAGAATAGCGCCCATCACGAATCCGCGTGATTCAATCCCTACGACTTTGGTGATACCTTTATCTGCGTAAAGGCGTACCAATTCCTCAAGCATCTCATGGACGCATGCAGGATTCTTGTAAAGTGTAGAGACATCCTTAAACTGAATGCCGGGAATGGGGAAGTTGGGGACGTTGCGAAGATTTTCTAATAAGAGTTGCTTATTCATATCTAACTGAAAACGGGATGTTTGTTTTTATTTTGTTCCACGTGGAACATTTTTGAGACATGCGTGAAACGCTTTCTGTTTTTCGCCATTTCATCATAGAAATTGTAGAAACAAAGAGTAACTTTGTTGAATTTCTTTGAGACTTTGTTGCGACAGTTTGAGGTTTAGTTTTTCCTAAAATAGATAGCGTTTCACTTATCTGCCGAGCAGAACTAACAATACGGAAATGTCGTTGGGCGATACGCCAGGTATGCGTCCGGCTTGGGCAAGCGTTTCGGGATCGATAGCAGTAAGTTTTTGGCGCGCCTCTGTAGAGAGTTGGGTAATCTCATTATACACGAAATGACCGCGAATTTTGATGTTTTCCAAGCGTTGCATTTTGTCGGCTAAGGCGCGTTCGCGAGAAATATACCCGTGGTATTTAATTTCTATTTCTGCTGCTTCGATGATTTCGGCACGGTCGATTTCTTCGATGCGTTCGAGGAATTCGCCAAAGGCTTTCACTTCGCCTGCCAAGTCGAGTAGGGTGATTTGTGGGCGATTCAAGAGGTCGAACAACTTACATCCGCCACGCAAGGGGGCAGTGCCTTTTGATTCCAAGTAGGGGTTGATGCGCTCTGCCTTGATGGAAAAATTCTTGGAGTAATCGATGATTTCGGCAATCTTTTTCTTCTTGTATTCAAAGCGACGGTGGCGCTCTTCACTGCAAAGTCCGTACTTCTGTGCGTAAGGTGTGAGGCGGACGTCGGCATTATCTTGGCGCAATAAGATACGGTATTCTGCGCGTGAGGTAAACATGCGGTAGGGTTCGTCAACGCCTTTTGTCACTAAATCATCGATGAGTACGCCAATATAAGCTTCGTCGCGGTGGAGCACAAGGGGTTCTTCGCCCTTTACTTTCAGTGCTGCGTTAATCCCTGCAATGATGCCTTGAGCGGCTGCTTCTTCGTAGCCAGTCGTACCATTTACTTGTCCAGCGAAGAAGAGTCCTTCCATTTTCTTCGATTCCAACGAGTGTTTGAGTTGTGTGGGTTGGAAGAAGTCGTATTCAATGGCGTAACCCGGACGATAGACAACGGCATCGCGGAAGCAGGGCATCTTTCTCAGAGCCTCGATTTGCACATCCATAGGAAGGCTTGAGGAGAACCCATTCAGGTAAAGTTCGTTGGTGTCTAAACCTTCGGGTTCGAGGAAGAGGGGGTGCTTATCGCGGTCGGGGAAGGTGACAATCTTGGTTTCTACGGACGGACAGTAACGTGGTCCGATGCTTTGGATTTGTCCGTTGTAAAGGGGAGAATCTGCTAATCCTCCTTGTAATATTT
>CALCUV010000317.1 GCA_937906765.1 uncultured Prevotella sp. | reverse complement strand
AGGCGCGCTTCTTCAAGGCATTTCAAGTAATTCATTACCGTTGCGCGGCTCGTGCCAATTTCTTCTGCCAACTTACTTACGTTGGGTGCAGAGTCTTCAGACATGGCCAAGAGGTAGAGCAACTTTTTCAAGCGAGAGAGATACTTGAGTTCAATCTGCTTATTGAAGAGCACGTCAACCTCAATCATGTTGTTCATAGCCTTGAGCAACGCTTCGGTAAAGTTGCGGTTTTCAAGGAAGAAGGGGAAGTAACCGTGGTGAAGGTATTCCTGGAAGTACTGCCAGGGGCGTACTTTGGGAAGAATCGTTTTGAGAATCTGCTCGTGGTTAGTGAGCAACTCGTCGATGGAGTAGGGACGGAAGTCGTTACCCGTTTGCAGATTGATGTATTCGCGGAATGAGAATCCGTGTAGCACGTAAGTGCGTGCGATGTTTGAGAGTTCGTCATCACTATCCGTGTCGGGCACAGAAGTTGTGGTGTAAACGATGCGAAGACGGGGGTATTTGTGGTAACATTCCAACACCTGCTTACGCCAATCCGTTAACTTAAAGGCCTGGTCTAAGAGCAAGACCATACCACCTTGCATAACGAACTTGCCAGCAAAGTCAACGATGCCACAACCTTGGAAGTAGAAGCTGTTACAGTTGATGTAGAGGCAATTGCGCATACGCACGTCGTAATGTTCCTTAGCATATTGCAAAAGGAAAGAGGTGCGACCAACACCGCGAGGACCGCGGATTCCGATAAGACGATAGGTCCAATCGATTGAGTCCATCAAAGCGCGACGAACCGGAAGGTTGGTGCGTTCGATGAGGTAAGCATGGGTTTGAAAAAAGGTTTCCATAATGATTTTGTGTGCATTTTCTCTGCAAATTTACGTGAATAGTTTTGAATATGATACATATATGTGGCAAAAAATAAAGAAATTATGTTGTTTTTTTAAAAAGAATTCGGAGTGGGGGATTTAGAAACGCGTAAAAGCAATAGGTAAAAATTTTAGGAGCACACAGTGGGTAATGTGTTGTAGAATATAAGGGGGCGTACGCTTGTTGGCGAATGTGGAGTCTGTTATAAAAATGTAGGGTCAAAAATTTGTTAGATTCTAAAATGTTCCTTAATTTTGCCAATACCGAAACCCGAACCAATGAGATGCAGACGATTCAACAATTTATAAATTACCTCTTGGCAGAAAAGGGGTATTCGCAGGCAACCGCCTTATCGTATCGCATTGCATTGACGGATTTGTGGAAGTTTTGCCAACGGACCGACATGCAGATTACGTGGACGACGCTGGATAAAGACATCTTGCGTCAGTGGATGGCAAAGGATATGGAGCAGGGGATTACGGCGCGTACGGTAAATAGGAAAATGAGCGCGGTGAGGAGTTTCTATCGTTATATGCTCCGTATGGAATACGTAATAGTGGACCCTACGGCGCAATTGAAGAATCCTAAGGTGGAGCGCCGGTTGCCTACGTTCGTGAAAGAGCAAGAGATGGATCGCCTTTTTGACGAGGTGAGTTTCGGTGAGGGGTATGAAGCAGAGCGCGACCGATTGATTCTGCTTACCTTCTATAGCACAGGAGTGAGACTCTCGGAATTGTTGGGGTTGAAAGTCAGTGACGTGGACTTGACGGCAAAAGAGTTGAAAGTTCTGGGGAAGCGCAACAAGCATCGCGTGATTCCTTTTGGCGATGAACTCGCTGAGGCGTTTAAGGTTTTCTTCCATGTGCGTGGTGCTGAGATTCGCCAAGATTTAGGTGAAATATTTTTGCGACCAGATGGAAAAAAAATGACGGCGCAAGAGGTGAGGGGAGTGGTGAAAAAGTATCTGTCGTGCGTGACGCACCAACAAAAGCGTTCGCCACACGTTTTGCGACACACGTATGCCACGGTGATGCTCAACAATGGCGCAGACTTGGAAGCAGTGAAGGAACTGCTTGGGCATGAAAGCATTGCGACAACCGAAGTTTACACTCACACCACTTTTGCTGAACTAAAAAAAGCATATGAAAAGGCCCACCCAAGGGCATAGTACTAACCAATATAAATTAAGGAGGATTACTATGGAAATCAAGATTCAATCCATCCACTTTACGGCAACAGAAAAGTTGCAGGAGTACATTGACAAGAAAGTCTCTAAGTTGGAAAAAGCTAACGATATTGTCCGCGCAGATGTTATCCTCAAAGTAGTAAAACCCGAAACGGCAATGAATAAGGAGGTCGGCATTAATGTGCGTGTGGCTGGTGCTGAACTTCGTGCGGAAAAGGTTTGCGATACATTCGAAGAAGGCGTAGATCTCTGTTGTGACTCACTCGCGCGTCAACTTCAGAAGCACAAAGAAAAGAATGCTAAGTAGGCGACCGTTTACACATTATATATATAATAAGGAGATAGCGACCGCTTCAGTTGAGTGAAGTAGTGATTTCTTGGTAACAGGGAGTCGGTTAAAATTCCAACTGTAAGCGTAGTGATATAAGAACTGTTGAGATTATCTGGAAGGTAAGTACGCAAGCCTTCCAGATAGTTTTCTCTCTAAACGAACTGTAGATGAATGAGATACTTGGTTTTCAGTCGGAGGTTCTAGGGGGAACAAGAAAGTGCTGTTTGATATATTTTTTTAGAAAAATCATGGAAAATGTTTTGTGAATAAAAAAATATGTCTAACTTTGCACCCGATTAGAGGAAAGACCTCTTTTCTGACGGGCAAATACCAGAGTGGCCAAATGGGGCAGACTGTAAATCTGCTGGCTTACGCCTTCGGTGGTTCGAATCCATCTTTGCCCACAGAGAATCAGATAGTTATCGAAAGAAGCTGTCTGATTTTTTTGTTTTTATATAGGTTTGTTTAACGGCCAGTTTAACCAAATTTGTTCCCTTCGAAAAAAATCGGCGCTCACACTTGCTTTTTCAAATCCTTTTCGTACCTTTGCAAAGTCTTGTTTCCGCCACCTCCACATTGCGAGGGAACGGATGAAAAGGGAATCAGGTGAAAGTCCTGAACAGTCCCGCTGCTGTAAGCCTCATCTGTAAAGATTGAGTTTACTTAATTCTCCAGCCACTGCCTTTATATAAAGGTGGGAAGGCAAAGTAAACAGAGGTAAGTCAGAAGACCTGCAAGACAGAAGTCACGCTTCGTGCTTTCGAGGAAAGAGCAGGAAGAACGCGCAAGAATGTGAATACTTTTAATTTTTTGGTTTATGAAGAAACTGAACCCTGCCAATCGTGTATGGGTATGCCGGCTCCTTATGGTCGCACTGTTTCCTATTTCGGGCAATGCCCAAGAACAGAAAGACTCCATTGCGGACAAAGTGCATCAACTCGACGCCGTTACCGTAACAGCCCGACGTATGCCTGCCAAAATCACCTCGACCACTTCCGTGCAAGTGTTCAGGAAAGAGGATTTGAAGAACCTTGGTTTACAAAACATAGGCGATGCTGTCAAACGTTTTGCAGGAACCAATGTACGCGATTATGGAGGTATCGGTGGATTGAAGACTGTCTCGGTACGTAATCTGGGAGCGGCGCATACTGCCGTAAGCTACGATGGAGTAGCCATCAGTAATACACAAGCCGGGCAAATTGATATAGGCCGTTTTTCGTTAGACAATGTCTCGTCCCTCTCTTTAGCCATCGGTCAAGATGAGAACCTTTTGCAATCGGCACGGCTTTATGCTTCGGCCGGTGTACTGAACATCGAAACCGAAAAGCCACATTTTGAAACAGGGAAGAACACATTTACTCAAGTACAAGTTCGAGGAGGTTCCTTTGGATACATCACTCCTGCTTTCCGTCATTGGCAGAAGTTGAATGAACGGACCCAACTGTCAGTAGATGCCAATTATCTGCGGGCAGACGGTTCTTATCCGTTTACTTTAAAGAACGGCACGCTGACTTCGGAAGGAAAGCGTATCAATTCGGATATCGAGTCCTGGCAAGGGGAAGTAAACCTGTTTCATACATTCAAGGATGAAAGCGAGCTGAGCGCTAAAGCTTATTATTATAAGTCAGAAAGAGGACTGCCAGGAGCTATAATATTATACAATTCGGCATCGGATGAACGGTTATGGGATGAGAACTTCTTTGCTCAAGCCCGATACAAAAAAGTATTCTCTTCTAAATGGAGCCTACAAG
>CALCUV010000316.1 GCA_937906765.1 uncultured Prevotella sp. | reverse complement strand
AGGGGGAGAGCGCCGTGCGGAGTACTAAATTGCTCTCTTAAACTTACATAAATCCAAGGTCCAACTTCGCCTCTTCCGACATCATGTCCTTGTCCCACTCGGGTTCGAACACAAGGCTGACGCGAGCGTCAGTGATTTGCGGAATACCCGCCACCTTCATGCGCACATCTTCTACGATAAAGTCTGCCGCAGGACAGTTGGGCGCCGTAAGGGTCATGTCTATGTCAACGGAATAATCGTCGTTGAGGTCAATCTTATAAATCAATCCCAAGGCGTAAATATCCACGGGAATTTCGGGGTCATAAACCGTTTTGAGCACGTCAATAATGCGCTCTTCTATTTGGAGTCTTTCTTCTGGAGTCATAGTTTGTTTAGTTTTTGAAGTGGAAGGTTTTGAGGTTTTAAGGGCCATGCGGGTACTGAATTACCCGTGTGTCTTTTCGACCTTAGAGTCCTTAATGCCTTAAAGACTCTAAAGACCTTTCGTGCCCCTTCTTAAAACCTTAAAGCGAAGCGCCCTAACAACCTTAAAACCTCACGTTAGATTTTCCCTTCCTCCGAGTAACTATAATACCCTTCGGAAGAAATAATGATATGGTCAATAAGTGGAATTTGCAGGTTTTCCGCCGCAACTTTTAGGCGTTGCGTGAGTTGGTCATCCTGTCTGCTGGGCGTTAGATTCCCTGACGGGTGGTTGTGACAAAGGATGATGCGCGAGGCTTTGCGGAGGATTGCTTCGCGAAGCACGTGGCGAACGTCAACAAGTGAAGCATCCGTAGTACCTTTACCCACAAGAACGGTATCAATGAGTTTCAACGAAATGTCTAAAAGAATTGCGTGGCATTCTTCGTGTGTCAAGTCGCGCATGTATTCTTTAAGTAGATCAACCGCCGCTTGTGCAGAGTCAATCTTCTTGCGCTCACGCGCTTTTTCTTCCGACCGCCGCTTGCCGAGTTCACAAGCCGCCTTGATGGTTATTGCCTTTGCGGGACCTATGCCTTTATAGCGTTGCAAATCAGCAATCGAAAGTTTGCCCAATTCATAGAGGTTATCCCCCACGTCGGCAAGTATGCGCTTGGTTAGGGCAACAGCATCTTCGTCTGCCGAACCTGAACCAATCAGAATCGCCAGCAGTTCCGCCTTGCTCAGCGCCTCCGCCCCGAGTGCTTCAAGTTTCTCGCGCGGTTTATCTTCTTCCGCCCATTGGGCGATGGTAAGTTTTGAGTGGTCCATGCATTGACGAAGGTTATGAGGCTTTAAGGTTATGAGGTTTTAAGGTCCATGCGGGGGATGACTAACCCGTGCGTCATTGACCTTAGAGTCCTTAATGACCTTAAAGACTCTAAAAATCTTTAGTAACCTCCCTTAAGACCTTAAAGCAAAGCGCCCTCAAAACCTTATAACCTTACTTATAGAAATTCTTCTTAAACGCCTCAAACTCTCCTCTGCCCAACACACAACGTTCCCACCAAGCGCGGAGGAAACCCGTGCCGTAACCCGTAAGTTGCACAAAGGAGGCCTGAATGCTGAGCGCGGCAACTTTTGCAGAATGATTCTGTCGGAGAGAATCCACAAAAATCAGCAGACTATAAAGAATGAGAGGGGTTAGCGCACAGATGCTAATCATCACTCCAAGGAAGGTTCCCACCCAAAGCATACTCACCGACGTTCCGCCTGTGGCACTTGCCAATATGGCAATCAGATTTGCTCCGATAAGCACGAGTCCCACTATGAACGCCAACAGCAAGAAGATTACTCCAAGGGTAAACACGGCAGGAAGTAGGTGCACGAGTTTCAACGTTCCTGGATGGCGCTTCGTAAGGTTAATGCGCGCAATTCCCGAGTTGTGAACTTGCTTGAAGAACTTCTTAAGGTCCGTACGGCGCTTATGCCACACCCACGCTTCGGGGAACAGGCGACACGCATACCCACCTTTAAATATACGAGTGGAGAAGTCGATGTCCTCACCAAAGCGCATTTCGCTGAAACCGCCAAGGGCGTTATACACTTCCCTACGCACGCCCATATTAAAGGAGCGGGGGTAAAACTTATCCAACTTCTTCTTCCCCCCACGAATACCTCCCGTGGTGAAGAAAGATGTCATCGCATAGTTAATCGCCTTTTGCATGGGCGTGAAACTCTCGTGCGCACGGTCGGGTCCGCCAAACGCGTCACAAGGATTCGCCTGCAATTCCGCTTCTACTTCAGCAATGTATCTCGGTGGGCAAACGGCATCCGAATCAAGAATCAAAACATACTCGCCTTCAGCACGCGCTACACCGTAATTACGAGTCTGCCCCGGTCCACTATTGGGTTTTGTAAAATACTTCACATCCAGGCGACCGCTGAACTGCTCCACCACGTCCTTACAAGGAATGGAGGAACCATCTTCCACAACGATCACTTCAAAATCCTGTATTTCCTGTTGCACTAAACTTTCCAAAAGTTCCTGTGCTTCATCAGGACGGTTATAAACGGGGATAATTACAGAATATTTCATAGATTGCAAAGATACATCTTTTTTTTAATAGCAAAGATTTTCCCGTTCTCTTCCTGCTGTATGCAAGGAATTATTCATTTCTGTGACAGCAAATTCCCTTTTACTACAACCAAGGGGGAAAAATAGCGCCCTCAAGTTCTCAACTTTTATCCTTTCCACATTTACTTAGTGGAAGCGTAATCCAATCGTAAAAGCGGTGACATTCATGTTAAACGAACCGAGTTTACGCCTACATAAACGCCCCAATAAATTAACTACTTTTTACTTGAAATTATTGCTGTCCGGTAAAATTTGTCTCATTATTTTAGAGAACACGAATTGCACGAATAACACGAACCGAAGGTCGCGCAAGTCAATCCTTGCGGGGTGTTATCTTTGCTTATCGCATACGAATTGCACGAATACCATC
>CALCUV010000315.1 GCA_937906765.1 uncultured Prevotella sp. | reverse complement strand
GGTGTGTACCCGTGCTTTCAGGAAGTTGGTAGAAGTGGGGCGCATAAAGGAGTTCGAGGTTTGTCCAAGGCTGTGCAGAAACAGACATTTGACCACCTGCTACGAACACTGCACCATGACCTGCTTCGTTAGTGAGAGAAATCCAGCGCACATCTTCACGGTTGCTGTAATCCTGGGGTTTGGGAAGCATAATATTGTCATAGATGCTGTGGCTGTGCTGTTCGATGAACTGACCTGTCTTACGGTCGTTGTAGTTATTCACAGGACCGCGACCGTAGTACGTAGCAAATTCGTACTGCTTGGGCATTTCGAGGTGATAACCGAGGCGGGGGAGAATCAATGTGGGATTGTTTGACGTGATAGCCGCCTGGAGTTCTACAGAACCGTCTGCATAGATGGTGTAAATCTGGTTGGTAGTGAACTTAAAGTCGTTTTCACCGAGTGAATCACCCTTTTCTACGATGCTGTAGCGACCTGATGAACCGCCGAGGATATTTGCATACTTGGGTGCCTGACTTTCTACGGTGAATGCGAGCACGAGTTCGCCATTCTTACCCTTTGTCTGCGTCATGTTGAGCACCTTGTGCTTCAAGTTGTGCGTACCCTTGTTTGTCCACTGCTGATATACCCAAATATCGTTGTCAGTTGCTGCACGGTAAGCGTCGAGAACCATACCGCCAGAGTTGGGCTTGATGACATCGAAGCCATCATAAGCGAGCTGTGCGAGACAACCCTTCTTCGTGCAGAATGTTGCTGTGAAGTCTTCACCTTTCACGAGGAGGCGGCAACCTTCTGCCTTTGTTTCGATAGCACCCTTCTGACCTGCAGCGATAGAGGGGAGGTTTGTAGCTTCCTTCACGAGGAGCTGTTCTTCCATCTGCACATAACCCTTCTTCGCCCAAGGCTTGTTGTTTGCCAACTTGAACTGAACCTTCACGAAATATTCGCTGGTTTCGTTGAGTTGTACACCTGAGAGGTCAAGACGGAAGTTCTGCTTTTCGCGAGGACCTACCGCCATCTTGGGACCAGTGAGGTGTTGATTCGCAAGAACGCATTCGCCATCTTCATAAAGGCTCCAAACAATCTGGTAGTCGTTGAGGGGCACGAAATAGTTCTTGTTGAAGATTTCAATCACGCCATTCTTCATGTCAACCGCCTTCACACCTACGTTCTGATACACCTTCTTCACTTCAAAGTATTGTCCCTTGGGTGAGAGGTCGGGGCGCATGATGCCGTTCATACAGAACATACCGTCGTTGGGCTTGTCGCCGAAGTCACCACCGTAACCCCAATACTTATCTCCAGTAACGGGGTCGTAGTTAATGATAGCCTGGTCCACCCAGTCCCAGATAGCACCACCCATGAAGAAGTTTGTGCTTTCCATAGCTTCCCAGTAGTCAATGAGGTTACCAACGGCATTACCCATTGAGTGAGCATATTCAGAGATGTGGTAAGGATACTTAACGCCGTACTTACCAGTCACAGCACCCTGCACCCAAGCGATTGAGGGATACTGGTTAGAACCCATATCCACGATGTCGTTGTTACGTTCGTACTGCACGGGGCGCGTAGTGTCCACCTTCTTGATAGCGTTGTAAGCTTCCACGAAGTTGTTACCAGGACCAGCTTCATTACCGAGCGACCAAATTACGATAGACGCGTGGTTGATGTTGTTGTACACCATTTCCAAGTTACGCGCTACGTGGTGGTTCTTAAATTCGGGCACGTGTGAGAGCGAAGCATCACCATAATAATATTGGTGGCTTTCGATGTTACATTCATCTTCGAGGTAGATACCATACTTATCACAGAGGTAGTACCAATAGGGGTCGCAAACGTAGTGAGAGTTACGCACGTGGTTGATATTACCACGCTTCATGAGCATGACTTCATACTCCATCTGCTGACGCGTAATAGCGTGACCACGTTCGGGACTATTTTCGTGACGGTTCACACCCTTCATCTTGATAGGTTTACCATTGAGGAAGTAGTAGCGACCTGCCAAACCGAATTCGTCTTCTGAAGCGGGCGTATCCTTGATTTCACACTTACGGAAACCTACGTTTGTAGAGAAGGTTTCAACCACCTTACCCTTCTTGTCCTTCAACTGACCTACGAGCACGTAGCGGTAAGGCGCTTCAGCACTCCACTTGTTCACGAGTGCACCTACCTGCATCGTTACCTTTGCATGGTCGGCATCGTTCTTCGCGAGCGCGCCTACCTTTACTGAGGCAGAGACACCGGGAACGAGAGTCGTCTTTTCGCCATAGAGTTCTACAGCGTAGAGTGAGTAATCAATGGTGTAACCCTTCACGCTCTTGCTCGTGAGGTTGAGTACTTCAGCATCAATAGCGAGTGTAGCATTCACGAAGTCCTTGTCGAAATCGGGAATTGCCTGCAAGTCGCGCACCTGTACCTGGGGTTTTGCAGAGAGTGCCACAGTGCGGAAGATACCGGGGAGGCGGAACATATCCTGGCTTTCGAGGAACGAACCGTCAGAGTGACGATACACTTCTACTGCCAATACGTTTTCACCGGCTACGAGATACTTCGTGATGTCAAACTCAGCCACGTTACGAGAGTTCTTTGAGAAACCCACGTACTTGCCATTGACATAAAGATAAAAGAATGAATCCACACCGTCAAAGCTGATGAGCACCTGACGTCCTGCCCAGTCAGCAGGAATAGTGAAGGTGCGACGGTAAGAACCCACTTCGTTACGGTTCTTATACGTAGGCCAATCCTTTGCAGGTTCACGCATCACACCGCCCTTCCAGTCGCCAACAGCCACCTGGTGAGCAAAGATTACGCGCTGGTTAGAATATACGGGCGTACCGTACTTCTGTGAACCGTCTTTCTGAATACCTACCACGTTCCAGTTCATGGGCACCTGAACCTTGTCCCAACCTGTCACGTCATAGTCCACCTTGTAGAAGTCCACGGGGCGTTCTTCGGGGTTACCCACCCAGTTGAAGCTCCATTCGCCGTTGAGTGACTTCCAATACTTACTGTTTTCGGGCAACACCTTGCGCGCCTGGTCCACATTTTCAAAGTTGAAGAACCAAGCATGGGGTTGCTGCTTGTTGAGAGCAACGCGCTCGGGATTTTCCCAGTCGTTGCGACCCTGCGGAGCCAAATTCTCCGAAGCGTCATACTCAAAACCCTGCAAAGGGTGCTCATAGTCGGCCGCAGCAGGCATTGCCAAACAGCCCAACAAAAGCGTGTAAATAACTTTACGCATAGTTTAAAGTGATAAGTGAGCGTTAAATGAATTAGTTATAGTCTCTGCAAAGATACAACTTATTCCCCGAACCACACCATTATTAAAACACTTATTTTGAAAACTTAACATTGCGAAGATAAATCCGTCCTCATCTCTCAATGCACGGTTCCACGGAAGCCCAAAAAGTTTGCCGTCTTCATTACAGATCAACGCCA
>CALCUV010000314.1 GCA_937906765.1 uncultured Prevotella sp. | reverse complement strand
TTATCCCTAATCCGCAGGTTCACTGCGTTCACCCGCGGTTACACAAATGTGCCCTCCTACGGGGGCATTACGGATGGTTAATCCTTTACGCAAACATGTTACAATAACATTTTGGATACACTCCAAAGTTACCCAACAGATCTCTTGTCTCAGACTCTTTACAGCAACAGCATCCCCGCCACCCCACTCAGCAATATCAAAAACACGGCGTTAAAGCGGTACACACTCATCCCTATCACCGTAAACAGGAACAGGAAGATGCTCACTCCCAACTGCCAGGGCGTAGTCACGTCACCTATGTTTTCGGGCGTACAGAGTGAAATCGCCACACCGCCAATCAACCCTGGAACCACTACCTTTAGGAAGTCAATCACACTCTCCACGATGGGCTGATATTCCTTAGGAATCGTGACGCGCGCCGCTATCTCTGCCCACACATACGAGGGCATGGCGAGTCCCAACAGTGCCGTTGCCGATGCTCCCAGGGCGGCGCCAAATCCCAAGTCATTCATGACGGCCAAATACCCACTCAGCGTGGCGGCATTCACAGCTGTTTCGCCGGGCACCATTCTGCTAATGAGCATCAAGTCGGCAAACTGCGTGTGGGTCATCCATCCGCATTCCACCACTACCCAATGCTCCACCATGGCTAACACTGCTTCGGGGCCGCCAAAACCGAAAAATCCTACGAATAGGAAACTGATGAAAAGAAGCAAGTATGTCATATTTACCTATTAACGTAAGAATTTACCATAAAGATAACCTGCCACCACGGTGAACAGCAAGATGTAGAGCGGCGCCACTTGAAACACACCCACAGCCAGTGCCACTACGAGCGGCACCCAAAGGTAATTCAAATCTACCTTACTGCTGCGCCCCATGCGGAATGCCACGACTGCCAACATGCCTATCAGCGCGGGGCGCATCCCGCGGAGCATGCTTTCAAAGAGGTCCCAGTGGCGCATGGGGGAAAACACCACCACGAGCAACAGGAACAAGAGCATCAAGGGTATCACCGTCGCCGCCAATGCCACGACACTCCCCCTGCGCCCCGCCATGCGCCTGCCGATAACTGCTGCTATGTTCAGACTGAATGCCCCGGGCATCAGTTGGGCTTGCGCAACGAGGCGGTCAAATTCTTCTTCCGTCATCCACATACACTTTTCCACCACTCGCTTGCGGAGTGGTGGAAGTGATGCATACCCATTGCCGAGGTGCAGCAAGGCAAGGGGAGTAAATAAAAAGATGAGTTGTTTAATCAAAATCCTATTGATGTTGTTCGCGATAGAGGTCGTTGACCGTCTTCACGGGGTTAAAGGTAGAAAGGGGCACTTCTACGAACACCGTACTCCAGTCGCTCATCGCACCGTTCCAAAGACCGGGCAATTCAAGCGCCTTGAGTTCCTTACCGTCCTTACTCTTTGAAGAGATAAAGCCCGTTGCCTTGTCCACATACTTGGGAAGGTCAAACTTTTCTCCCTTGTAATTCTTGATGGCGCACACCAAATCTACAGGGTTAAAGTGTGTACCCTTTTCAAACATCGCCTTCTTTTCGGGGTCCGCCATATCAATCTGCGAACTTTCAAGAATCTGAAGCGAGATTGTGCCATCGGGGTTATACGCAAGGAACGGACCGCCACCGGGTTCGCCTACGTTGCGCACCATACCGCAAACGCGCATCGGGCGGTTCAACTTCTGGCGCAAGTAGATTGCGAGTTCCGTATCTTCAAGCACCTTGGTTTCGGGGTTCTTACAGAAGAGGCGCTTCTGAACGAACTGCAACATTTCGCGGAGCTCTTCCATGGTGTACTTACCGCTATCCAACTTTTCGAGGTAGGCAAACGCCTGCTTCTGCAAGTCAACGAGCAAGCCCGCAAGGAGTTTCT
>CALCUV010000313.1 GCA_937906765.1 uncultured Prevotella sp. | reverse complement strand
AGCATAGGAAAATGAGAAAGGAAAAATGAGAAAGGAGAAAGGCCTTGCGGAGTGAGAATATAGTATAGGGTGAAGAGGAAGTCGAAAGGGGATATGAGGTACATATTAGTCCGAATGGACTTTCTCATTTCTCCTTTCTCATTTCTCCTTTCCCCTTATACCGCTACGATGCCCTTAATGTGAGGGTGTGGGTCGTAATTAAGAAGTTCAAAGTCTTCGTACTTGAAGTCGAAGATATTTTTCACGTCAGGGTTGAGACGCATCGTCGGAAGCGGACGCGGTTCTCGCGAAAGTTGTAAATCTGTCTGCTCCATGTGGTTCAAATAAAGGTGAGTGTCGCCCGTCGTATGGACAAATTCACCAGGTTCTAACCCACAAACTTGTGCCACCATGAGAAGGAGGAGCGAGTAAGAGGCGATGTTGAAAGGCACACCGAGGAAGCAGTCTGCCGAACGTTGATAGAGTTGCAACGAAAGTCGACCGTCGGCCACGTAGAACTGGAAGAGCAGGTGGCAAGGGGGAAGTGCCATTTCATCAACCTCTGCTACGTTCCAAGCAGAGACAAGGAGACGACGGGAGTCGGGATTGTTTTTGATTTGTTCGATAACCTGAGAAATTTGGTCGATATGTCCGCCTTTGTAATCGGGCCATGAGCGCCACTGATACCCATAGACGTGACCAAGGTCGCCATTCTCATCCGCCCATTCGTTCCAGATGCGCACACCATTCTCTTGGAGGTACTTTACATTGGTATCTCCTTTTAAAAACCAGAGGAGTTCGTAGATGATAGACTTGAGGTGACACTTTTTAGTCGTAACCAAGGGGAACCCATCGGCTAAGTTGAAGCGCATTTGGTGACCAAACACGGACTTTGTGCCAGTGCCGGTTCTATCTGTCTTTATGACACCTTCTTCCTTGATTCTGCGGAGAAGGTCTAAGTATTGTTTCATAGCGGTGGAGTATTTTAATTATTGTCGCCTACAAATTTAGTTTTTTTTGTTGACTATTAAGAAGCTTACGGTGAAAAATAATGGTGCGTCTTAGGCTAAGGGTACAAAAAAAGATTGCCATCCGGAAGTATCTCTCTCATTTCTGAGAGCCGTTTCCGAACAGCAATCATTAATAAGTCGTTATGTTTAACCCATAAAGAAGAGCAACACAAGCTGCGCAGTAAGAATACGCAAGAACATTGTGAGGGGGTAAACTGTAGAATAACCTACGGCGGGAGCATCACTGCCTACAGCCGTTTGGTTTGCAAATGCGAGTGCAGGGGGGTCGGTGTTAGAACCGGCGATAAGACCCATCAATGTGAAGTAGTTTAACTTCATCTTGAGGCGACCGATAAGACCGATAATCAAGATAGGCACAGTTGTGATTAAGAAACCTGCCCAAACATAATTGTAACCACCAGCAACGATTGTTTGCCAGAAAGTTGCACCTGCTTGAAGACCTACGCTCGCCAAGAAGAGGATAAGACCAACTTCGCGGAGCATAAGGTTGGCAGAGGTAGTCATGTAAGACGCAATCTTATAACGATAACCAAATGCACCTACGAGAATCGCAACAATAAGAGGACCACCAGCGTAACCCAATTTCACAGGAACGTCAATACCAGGGAGAGGAATGGGCATTTGACCGAGAATGATACCCGCCATAATACCGAAGAAGATGGCTCCTACGTTAGGATGGTCAAGATGTTTAACGTTTGCACCAACGACACGAGAAAGGCGTTCTACGTTTTCTTCAGAACCTGTAACCAAAAGACGGTCGCCCACCTGAAGGCGAAGGTTGCGGTTTGCAAAGAGGTCCATGCCGTTACGAGTTACGCGTGTTACGTTCACACCATATACTGATGAGAAGTGGAGCTGACCGAATGTCTTACCATTCATAGCCTCCTTCGTTACAATAAGACGGCGAGATACGTAATTTCTCTTATCTGTGTCTGCATTCCAAGTCTTACCAGGAACAAGTTCACCAATAAGTTCTGTCATTGCTTGAGCCTCAGTTTCAGTACAAACGAGGTGGATTTCATCGCCAATTTCTAATCTCGTTTCGCGGTTGGGGATGATTAATTCTCCGTTCTTAATAATTCTTGAAACAATGAATTCACGGTTCAAAAAGTTGCGGAGCTCTTCCAACGTCTTGTTGATTACGGCATAGTTTGTCACCTTGATCACAAGGTGTTTGGGCGTAGCGTGAGGATTACTTTCCACTTCCTTGCGAAGTTGTTCGCGTTCCTTGTTAAGGTCAACCTTACAGATGTAGCGGATTGCAATTGTAGCGAGGATAATACCTACTACACCGAGAGGATAAGCACAAGCATAACCGCTGGCAATATCAGGAATTACGCCCCAACTTTGTTCTGCCGCCAATGTGTTAACTGTAGTCGTCGCTGCACCAAGACCTGGAGTGTTAGTTACGGCACCGAAGAGCACACCTACGAGCATGGGGAAGTCGGTAATCTCACCATTGTTGAAGAACAAGAAATAGAGTGCGAATACCATCGCAATGTTGAGCATAACAATGCCAACTGCGAGCATGTTCATCTTTAAACCGCCCGATTTAAAGGTAGCGAAGAAACTCGGACCTACTTGCAAACCAATGCAATATACGAAGAGAATCAACCCTAACTCCATCACGAACTTGATAATCTGAGGAGTTCCGGCCATAGTGTCGCCTGTTGCAGCTTTGTAGTCAATGCCGAAATAGGTGTTGCTGATGTGTCCTACGAGGATGCCTACGAAGAGCACGAATGTTACACCTAAGGCGATGCCGCCAAACTTAATTTTGCCCAATTTCACACCCAAGGAGATTGCGAGTGCGTAGGCGATGACCAAGTGAGCAATATAAGTGCCCGAAGTCAAGTTCGTAAGAATGTTAACTAACCAATCCATGGCTTAATATAAGATTAAGAGGTGAATATTTCTTTTGCAAAATTACGTTAATTTCTTTTTAAGCGCCTTACTATTGCGCGTATTTTTTGGAAATTCCTCTATATTCCTTATAGATAGGTAGGATTTGTGCAAGTCGGAGTGTCAAAACGCACAGAGCGAGTTCGTTAAACGCGTCTTTGGCGGATTTAAAAAATTAGATTTCGCATCCCCTCCTTTATATATATAAATGGTGCTCCTCTATAATATAAATAGTGGCGGGGGATACAAACAAAACGGGTAGGCAAACGTTTCAATGGTTTGCCTACCCGTTACGTGTATTACCTTCAGTGCATGAATTTGATTACATCAAGAATTGCATAATCTGATTTGCTACGCGGTTGTTTGGATTAAGGATGATGACTGTTTCAAGATACTTCAAACATTCATCGTCATTGCTGTTCTTGAAGTAGTAAATCATCAAATATTGCGCACAAATTTCCTTCTGACGATTGAGTTTGGGATTTTCGCCAATAAGTTCGAGTGCCTTTTCATAGTACATCTTAGGCTTTTCTTCAGCTGCCTGAGGGTCAGTAATCCACAACTGAGCGCGATAGAACCAAGGCATATAGAAGAGACCAGCGTCGTACTTGCCTGCATTTTCAGGCGCAGACATTTCGTTCGCAATATTTTCGTAAATAGCGTCTGCTGCATTCTTGTACTGGTCACGGAGTTCGAGCTGCGTGCTATCGCATTTGTTACTTGCAGCCAAGTAAAGGTTTGCAAGACCAAGGTCATCACCGAGGCTCTTTTCCTTACCGATGAGTTTCAAATACTTTTCGTAGTATTCAATACCCTGAGCCGCTTGACCAACTTGACGATAGAGGTCTGCAACCGTCTTGAAACCTACAGCCTTTGTAGAGTCGATAGCAAGACCCTTCTTGTAATAATCAATAGCGCCTACCTTATTGTCAAGACTTTCTTCATATTTTGCTGCATAGAGATAGTCCATGTAAGTGTAAAGACTATCGGGATATTCCATGTTAGCAACGTATGATGAAGACATCATTGCTTGGTCGATATTTTCAGCATCTACGTCACAGAAGAACTGATAACCCTTGAGCACCTTCTCACGGTTTGTGTCGGGAGCGAGCTTGAGGTCGAGCGCAAGCTGACTGATGCGCTGACATTCCTTAATGAGTTCTGCCTTTTCGGGATTGTCCTTTTGCATTGACATTTGCACGGTGAAGAGCGAGTAGCAATAACGTGTAGCAGCTCGATATTCAAGGCCTTCCTTGGTTTGGGGTGCCTTTGCAAAGTAATCCTTGTAGAATGTGTTGGCATTCTTCAAGTCGGCGATGATTTGTGTGCCTTCTGACTTTTCAGCAAATTCGTAGTGAATGTCACCGAGTTCCTTGTCTGCCTGATAGTAAGAGGGGTCGTACTTCTTGATTGCTTCGAGAGCTTCAATCGCAACGAGTTGGTTCTGACTCTTGTAGATACGAGCCTTTAACTTGAGCGCTTCGATGTTCGCTTCGTTTTGGCTAAGAAGCACGTCGCAGAAACGACCTGCATTACCGTAGTCACGACCCAACATTGCTGTTTCCATACAGAACATAAGAACGTACTCTTCAGTAGCAGCGGGTGTTTCATAAACCTTGTCTGAACACATCTTAGCAGGACCGTAGTAACTGATGTCTGAAGTACTGTTTGTAACAAAGTAGTGACCTACAGCAACAAGGTCTTCGGGCTTACGCTGAATAGAACGAAGCAAACGCTGAAGCGCACGGTTCGCCTTTTCAGGTTCAGTGAACATCATGTTCATGTACTCGTCACAAACTGCCTGGTGCTTGGGGTCAAGCGCAGGTACGTTAAACTGAAGTCCCTGGTACTTCTCGGGCTGTGCAACTGCTTCTTCTGCAGCCGCATCAGTTGTTTCTTGAGCTACGAGGGGAGTAGCGCTACCAAAAGCAAGAAGCGCCATCATCGCAAGAGAATAAATTTTCTTGTTCATTGGAGTATAGAGTTTTATTTGTTGTGCATGTTTTTTAGAGTGCTCCCAATTGGACCACCCTTTAATCTCTGCAAAAATACGAATAAATCTATGAAAGGGGCAAAGTTTTTCTGTCAAAAGATATTAACACAGAGTAAAATATTGGTGGACAAGTCGTAGAATCGCGTAAAATGTGCTCAGTTTGATATTTCGACTCGCTAATTCTTGGGGTGTAATGCCTGTGAATCATTCCCACTTATTGGTTTTGCTGCTTCAGAGAATAACTGGAAAATCTGTAGGGCGAAAAAGTGGATTTTTAACGGTGTAAACAAAGTTACTTATTGGGCGCACAATGTCTCACTTTGTGCGTCGGAAGTTTCTAATTCGGAGCGCTAAAAGAGATGGAGTTTTGAAGGAGCGAATTTCAGGGGGAAATGGGTTGTTGATGGGGGCGGATAGTTGCGTTTTATGCCTGAAAATGAAAGAGGACGCATCCCTTCTGTGTGGGTGCGTCCTCCGTCTATGGTGGTTGAAACGGCGGGTGTCCGTTTCTTTCGTGCCTCTGTTTAATACCATTCTCCGCCGTCGTCTTCCGAATACTCTTCTTCCTCTGTCTTTGAGCGCTTTTGCTCTAAGCGTTCCAATTCTTCGGGAGTGAGTTCGTCTTCATAGCGTTGGAGGGGTTCTTCTTCCTTCGGCAGTAATTCGGGATTGACTTCCAGGGGTTGGAAGTTCTCATCGTAGAATTGCTGATAGTCATCATAACTATACATCGTGCCTAACAGGTTGAGGTTTGCCTCTGCAATGAGGAACGTGCGAGCATGTTGCAACTGCTGGGTGAGTTCTGGCGAGAGGGTAATGCGTTGTGCGTAGGCATGTGCGTCTTCGTAGGATGTGAAACCGCCTATGACGAACTGCGTCAATGCTTTTCCGCGTTGCTGGGTGATGCTTAATTTGCGCGACAAGAAGACTGTGAAGTTGAAATGCGCAATGTTGTACAACAAACGGTTAGCATCGAGCGAGTCTGTGGGATAGGCAATGAGGAAACAGAAGGGCGTTTCGCGGTCAGCCAGGAGTTGTTGCCCCTCGGTGATGTTTGCCGCCTGCTCTTCGGCACGCTGGGTGCGCATTGACCAAAGCGAACCGATGTCTAAGGCACCTCCTTCAATCGTACGCCCACTTTCGAGTCCGTTAATCATCATTCCTGCCATCGCGCTCACATCGCTTTCGGGATAATCCTTAACGAGTTGGCGCAAATCCTGAATGAGGGTGTCAACGGGCGAAGTTGCGATGCGACTTAAGATATCTACGAAGATAAATTTCGGACGGTTGGCGCCCTGTGGGAATTTCTCTTTCGCATAGGCCTCATTTGCCCAGACCGTAGCGTTATCTCGGTTGCGGTAAGCAAGATAGGTTTCGCGGTATAAGGAGTCTTCTACCTCCTTGCCGAAGCGTGCGAGATATTCAAAGTCGGGGGCGGTGATGAGTTTCGTAATGTCGCTTTCGGGATAGTTATTGGCGAGCAAGTCGCGGAATGTTGCTGCGCGCTCGGTGCGTCCCCATCGGGAGTAGAGCAGGAAGAGTTGGTAATACACGTCTTCCATTTTCTCAAACTCGGGATAGTCGGTGTAGAGACGGGTGAATGTGCGCTCCGCAAGTGGGAAATCCTCTAAGCGGTCCTTCTCAATGAGGGCGGCTTCATAGAGTGATTCTTGAATAATTGCGTGAGCCGCTGCCTTTTGTTCGTCGGTGAAGGGAATTTGTGCCATGTAGTATTCGCGCTTATGCGGATCCTCGGCATCAGAAAGTTCCTTTTCTCCTGCAACTGAGTCCGTGGCAAGCGAGTCTGTCGCAATGCTGTCCGCACTTGCCTCTTCATCGCCATCGGTATGCTCTGTAAACTCCACAACCGTACGGTTGCTACGACGCCAATGGTCTTCCAACTTTCGGTTTCCCCAAGTGCGCTTAAATGTTTGCTTACCCTGGGTTACGGCAGTCGTATTGTAGAAATACCATGACTTATCTGCGCCCGTTTGTTGCTTGGGGCGCTCTTGCTGAGAGGGAGCTTGTCCGCTCTCTTGCAGACGTGCGTTTGCGGCAGAGTCAGCGGCGAGTTCGCGTTCCTCTTTCTCCTTTTTCTTTAACGCTTCAATGACGCGGTCAATGGCTTCGTTGCGCACCTTTTCGGGAGCAACGGAGAGGTAAAGCAAACTATCTTGCAAGTGGACGGCAGAGGTGAACGGCACTAAGGCATCGAGCACGGTGGAACGGCGTTTCACTTCTTCATACTTGTCATGCTCTTTGTGTAATGACCCAATGGCTTCGCCGTAACAGGTTTGTGCCAAGTCGTATCGCCCTTGTTCCCAATAAAGTTCGGCAAGGCGGAGCACGAGTATGCCCTTTTCAATGCCATTACGCGTAGATTTCTCACGTCCCTTTTCGTAAGCCGCAATGGCGTTAGTCGTATCGCGCTGCGCAAGGTGGATATTCCCCATTGCGTAATAGATTTGGTCCAGATAGTCCTTATTCTTGTCTTCCGAGGCCATATTCTTGAGGCGCTTCACCATCTTTTGCGTCTCCGCACCTCCGCTCATAACTTCCGTTTGTCGGATACGGGCATTAAAGGCCAACTCATAGGGCGGATTCTTACGGATGCACGACTGATAGGCTTTGAAAGCCTCGGTCTTTTTCCCTTGATGCTGCATGATTTGTCCGAGCAAGAAGTAAAGGCGTGCCTTTTGAAGGTTGGAAGAAGCGTCCTTCACCGCCCTCTGTAAGTAGGGGAGCGCTTCATCAAAGCGTTCTTGGCGCAGGAGCAAGTTTGCCTCGCTCAGGTTTGCGATTTTGCGCACACGGGGCGTAATGGTGTCGCGCTTCATTCGGCTAACAACCTCTTCTGCATCGTAATACCATTCCAACTCAGTGTAACAACGGATGAGGTAAGCGCGAGCTTCGTTGACGATAGTGGGTTGTGTGGCGTAATGGCGGG